>JAJCYN010000266.1 GCA_029262915.1 Flavobacteriales bacterium | reverse complement strand
GGTGGTGACAGAGTTACTCAACAAAACCTTAGAGTTGTAAAAGTGTATTCAGATAAGAATTTAATCGTAGTAAAAGGATCTATTCCTGGAGCTAAAGGTTCTTTTGTATTAATTGAAAAATAATAGAGGAGAATAGAAATGGACATAGTTGTAAAAAATATTAGTGGAAAAGATACAAAGAAGAAGGTTTCTTTGAATAAAGCTATCTACGAAATAGAACCAAATGATCACGCTATCTATTTAGATGTTAAACAATATTTGGCAAACCAAAGACAAGGTACTCATAAAGCAAAAGAAAGAGGAGAAGTAAAAGGAAGTACTAGGAAAATTAAAAAACAAAAAGGTACGGGAACAGCTCGTGCTGGGGATATAAAAAATCCACTATTTAAAGGAGGAGGTAGAGTATTTGGACCAAGACCAAGAGATTATGGATTTAAGTTGAACATTAAACAAAAACGTTTGGCTCGTAAATCTGCTTTATCATATAAAGCTAAAGAAGGTGCTATTACTGTTTTGGAAGATTTTTCTTATGATGCTCCACAAACCAAAAAATATTCAGAGTTATTGAGCAATTTAGATGCACTAGATAAAAAATCTTTATTAGTGCTTTCTGATTCAAATAAAAATGTATATTTGTCCTCCCGAAATTTAAAGAGGGCAAAAGTTGTAACTGCTTCTCAAATAAGTACTTATGATTTGATGAATGCATCAAGTATTATTTTAGCAGAGGGATCAATTGAAAAAATTGAAAATATTTTAAAGTAAATTAGGGATGGAAGTTTTAATAAAACCTGTTGTATCAGAAAAAATGACCGACCAAAGCGAGAAGTTAAATCGTTATGGTTTTGTTGTTAATCATGCAGCAAATAAGATAGAAATTAAGAAGGCAATTGAAAAGACTTATAGTGTTTCTGTTGAATCTGTAAATACTATGAATTACGGAGGGAAAACTAAGACTAGAAACACTAAGGCAGGATTAATTAAAGGTAAAACAAATAAATTTAAGAAAGCAATTATAACGGTTGCTGAAGGAGATGTTATAGATTTCTATAGCAACATATAATTTTAATATTAACTATACGGGGGCTCCAACCCTCTTAAGATATAAACAAAAATGGCAGTAAGAAAATTAAAACCCACTACACCTGGGCAAAGACATAAGATTGTTAATGAATTTGATGCAGTAACTGCAGCTAAACCTGAAAAGAGTTTAGTAAAAGGAAGAAACAAATCGGGTGGTAGAAATAACACTGGGAAAATGACTATGCGCTACATTGGTGGTGGTCATAAGCAAAAAAATCGAGACGTTGATTTCAAAAGAGATAAAGACGGAATTCCTGGGGTAGTAAAATCTGTTGAATACGATCCAGGTAGAACTGCAAGAATTGCTCTTGTCTATTATAAAGATGGAGAAAAGAGATATATTGTTGCTCCAAACGGACTTCAGGTTGGACAAGAGGTTATGTCTGGAAAAGATGCTGAACCTGAGGTGGGAAATACATTGTTTTTAAGTGATATTCCACTTGCTACAGTGATACATATTGTTGAATTGAGACCTAAACAAGGTGCTAAAATGGCAAGAAGTGCTGGTTCTTATGCACAACTTACAGCAAAAGACGGAAAATTTGTGGTGGTTAAATTACCTTCTGGTGAAACTAGATTGATTTTGGCTACATGTAAAGCGACTATTGGTACTGTTTCTAATTCTGAACATATGCTAGAAAGATCAGGTAAAGCTGGTAGAAGCAGATGGTTAGGTAGAAGACCTAGAGTTAGAGGAGTTGTTATGAATCCTGTTGATCACCCAATGGGTGGAGGTGAAGGTAAGAACTCTGGAGGACATCCAAGATCTAGAAATGGAATTCCGGCTAAAGGATATAAAACTAGAGCTAAAAAGAAAAAATCGAATAAATACATTATTGAAGGTAGAAAGAAATAAGATATGAGTCGTTCACTAAAAAAACCACCATTTATACATTACAAACTTCAGACTAGAGTAGATATTGCTCAACAGTCAACGAAGAAAACTGTAATTAAAACTTGGTCTAGAGCATCAATGATTTCTCCGGATTTTGTTGGATTGACAATTGCTGTTCACAACGGAAATAAATTTATTCCAGTTTACGTAACTGAAAACATGGTAGGTCATAAACTTGGAGAATTTGCTCCAACAAGGACATACAGAGGTCACGGAACAAATAAAAAGAGATAAGCAAATAGATTAAATAATTAACAATGGGTGCTAGAAAAAGAAATAGAGCTGAGCAAATTAAGGAAGCGAAGAAAACATCAAGTTTTGCTAAACTTAACAATTGCCCAACTTCTCCTAGAAAGATGAGGAAGGTTTCTGATATGATCAGAGGAGAAGAAGTTTTTAAGGCTTTAGGTATATTACAGTTTAGTCCACAAGATGCGGCAAAAAGATTAGAGGTTTTATTAAGATCTGCTATAGCAAATTGGGAAGCTAAAAATGAAGGCGAAAGACCAGAAGATAATAACTTAGTTATAAAAGAAATTATGGTAGATAGCGCGAGAATGATGAAAAGAATTCAGCCTGCTCCACAAGGACGTGCACACAGAATCAGAAAAAGATCTAATCACGTTACATTAATAGTTGATAGTAAAAAAGTAGAAGCATAATGGGACAAAAAGTAAATCCAATTTCAAACAGATTAGGAATCATTAAAGGATGGGATTCCAACTGGTACGGTGGTAATGACTATTCTGAAAAAATAGTTGAAGACTATAAAATTAGAAAGTA
>JAJCYN010000265.1 GCA_029262915.1 Flavobacteriales bacterium | reverse complement strand
CATTAGGGCCAAAGTATGGCAAGATAATGAAACAGATTGCTGCTGCTGTTAATCAATTTAATGCTGATGATATTACTGAGATAGAAAGTAATGGTTCAAAAGAATTAACAATAGAAAGTCAAAATGTTATTTTAGAATTAACTGATGTTGAAATTTCTACACAAGATATTCCAGGTTGGTTGGTGCAATCTGAGGGAGGAATTACTGTTGCATTAGACATTACATTAAGTGATGAATTAAAAGCAGAAGGATTAGCCAGAGAATTTGTAAATCGTATTCAAAATCTTAGAAAAGAAAGTGGTTTAGAGGTAACAGATAAAATTCATCTTAAAATATTAAAACACAACGAAATAAATCAAGCAATTAATAATAATAAAAACTATATTTGCGAGGAAACCTTGGCAGGGAAACTTGATTTGGTTGACGGAATGAAACAAAATGAAGGAATTTCAGTAGAATTGGAAAATAATGTTAATACTGTAATTTCTATTGAAAAATTGAATTAAAAAAATAAAAAAATGGCAGACGTAAGATATTCAGATAAGGATTTGGCAGAATTCAAAACAATAATTGACGAAAAGGTAGCAGTTGCACAAAAAGATTTAGATGCATTAAGAGGTTCTTTATCTCACGCAGATGATAATGGTACAGATGATACGGCTCACTCATTTAAAATGATGGAAGAAGGAGCAGCAACACTTTCAAGAGAAGAAGTTGCTCAATTAGCAGGGAGACAAGAAAAGTTCTTAAAACATTTAGAAAATGCATTAATAAGGATTTCTAACAAATCTTATGGTGTGTGTAGAGTAACAGGTAAGCTAATTCAAAAAGAAAGATTAAAAGCTGTCCCTCATGCAACATTAAGTATTGAAGCGAAACAGGCTCAGGGGTAATTTTCAAAAAGCAACGTTTATTGCGAGGAACGAAGCAATCTCGTAATGTGTGCTTTAAGTTTAAAAGATTGCTTCGTTCCTCGCAATAACGGGCAGTACTCATGAAAAATTTCCTATCTATAATTTCAAAACCGATTGTTATTACATTTTTAGTGGTATTAGCAGATCAATGGTTGAAAATATGGGTAAAAACCAATATGTATCTAAGCCAAGAGTTTCCTGTGTTTGGTAATTGGTTTTACATTCATTTTACTGAAAACAAAGGAATGGCTTTTGGAATGGAATTTGGTGGAGATTGGGGGAAATTAGCGTTAAGCTTATTTAGAATTGTTGCAGTACTTGGGATAGGCTATGTTTTGTTTAAATTACCTAAAACTGCTCACAGAGGATTGAAAATATCTGGAGCTTTAATTTTTGCAGGAGCAATAGGAAACATTTTAGATAGTGTTTTTTATGGAGTACTGTTTAGTGAAAGCTTTAATCAAATAGCTACATTTTTACCCGAAGGGGGAGGTTATGCCTCATTTTTACATGGATGGGTGGTAGATATGTTTTGGTTTCCTTTAATGGAGGGTAATTTTCCTGATTGGTTACCGGTTTGGGGTGGAGAGCATTTCTTGTTTTTTAGACCAGTGTTTAATATAGCAGATGCTTCTATTTCTGTGGGAATTGCACTCTTATTTATTTTCAATAAAAGATTCTTTAAAAAAGAAGAAAGTGAAGCTGTAGAGGAAACTATCATAGAATAATGGATTTCTGATTGAAACCTTCTACCTCTTTTTATCGTATTACTTTTAACTATAATTAAAGCAGTTTTTATGAGAAAAATATACACTTTTACTTTATCAGTTTTTATTGGAATTATAACTGTGTTTGGACAGGCTAATTTGGTCAAACCTAATATGATATCAATCAATCAGCCTTATGAGTATAATAATGGTAAACAATTTAATAACAAAACTGTTTCATGTATAGATACTGTACGTTATCCTGGATCAAAACTAACAGGACTTGTTGAAGTAGATACGATGGATATTGGCACTTACATTGGAGCAGTTTCTCAAGCATATCATTATTCTGATAGCGGTACTATTAGTGGAATAAGTGCGTATGTTTTATTAGATTTAGATGGAATTCCTTTTAATTCTACACCCATTATTATGACTATAAAAGTATATAATATAAATGCATTAAATTATCCGACTACAATGATTGATTCTGCTGTGGTGCAAGTAATGGATGTAGGGTTTCAAGAACAAACATTAATGTTTAGCTCTCCAGTTGCAGTAACTGACTCTTTTGCTGTTGCTCTAGAAATAAATCCAGCATTTCCTGTTAATCCTTACTATGTAACTAATACAAGTGCAAATAGTGATGGGAATGCGGAAAGATTATCTTGTGTTACATTTTTAGGAACTTGGTTTAATGGATTTATTGATTTTGGTGGCTGGGATATGGATTTGATGTTGGCACCAATATTTAATGAAACGTTTACAGCAAATTATACTGCTGATACGAATTCGGTTTGTTTAGGTAATGCTGTAACTTTTACCAACACAACAATTCCCCATAATAACTCAATGTTTCATCCTTCTGCTAATTCTTACTCTTTAGATTTAGGAGATTTAACTGTTATTACTCCTTTTGATACAAACTACACACACACATATTTAGCTTCGGGATCTTACTTTACTGATTTAATTGCGACTCAATTTGGTTATACAAATAATTGTGTAGAAAATGTATTGAATATGGTAACAGTATTTGATACTGCAATTGCTAATTTTGGTTTTACACAAGGTGGGGTGAGTTTTATGTTTTATGATTCTTCCTTATATGCAAATTCTTATTCATGGGATTTTGGAGATGG
>JAJCYN010000264.1 GCA_029262915.1 Flavobacteriales bacterium | reverse complement strand
TTTAACATAAGATTGCTTTACTTCGACTTCGCTCAGCATCAACTTACTTCGCAATGACAGTTTTCTCTAACTATGTTAGTGTGCTAACAACCAATTTTCAGCAGCATTCATTTCTACATCCAATGGAACAGCTAATTTAACTGCATTCTCCATTTTCTCTTTGATGATGGGTTTGATTTTTTCTAACTCTGGTTTATAAATATCAAATACCAATTCATCGTGTACCTGTAACAGCATTTTAGATTTAAATTGTTGTTTTTCAAATTCGGCAGCAATGTTAATCATGGCTATTTTTATAATGTCCGCTGCAGAACCTTGTATTGGAGCATTTACAGCATTCCGCTCGGCATGACCACGAACAATTGCATTAGCAGAATTAATATCCTTTAAGTTTCTTCTACGTTGCATAATGGTTTCTACATAACCATGTTCTTTGGCAAAAACTACATTGTTGTCTATATACTCTCTGAGCTTGGGGTATTGTTCAAAATAAGTGTCAATTATTGCTGCCGCTTCTTTTCTAGGGATGTTTAAATTTTGTGATAATCCAAAGGCTGAAACACCATAAATAATTCCAAAATTTACCGCTTTCGCTTTACTTCTCATTTTTCTATCTACTTCTTCGGGTGCCACTCCAAAGACTTTTGCAGCGGTAGCTGTATGAATATCTTCCCCTTTAATAAAAGCATCTTGCATATTCTTGTCTTCACTTAATGCAGCAATTATTCTTAACTCTATTTGAGAATAATCTGCAGCCAATAAGGTATAATCTTCATTTCTTGGAATAAAAGCTTTTCTAATTTCTCTTCCTTTTTCTGTTCGAATAGGAATGTTTTGCAAATTAGGATTGTTGGAACTTAAACGACCTGTTGCTGCAACTGTTTGCATATAACTGGTGTGAATTTTTCCATCAGTTGCGCTTACCAATTCTGGCAAAGCATCTACATAGGTAGATTTAAGTTTTTTTAGTGAACGATATTCTAGAATTAGAGGAACAATTTCGTGTTTGTTGGCTAATTTAGAAAGCACATCTTCACTGGTAGAATACTGACCTGTCTTGGTTTTTTTTGCCTTTTCTACAATTTGCATTTTATCAAAGAGAACTTCTCCCAATTGTTTTGGAGAATCAATATTAAACTCTTCTCCAGAAAAGTCCAATATTTTTTTTGTCAAGTCAACAATTAAAATTTCCAACTCTTCAGAAAATTTAGCTAAAGCAGGAACATCTAACTTAATGCCTTCCTTTTCCATTGCTCCTAAAACGGGAATTAATGGAGTTTCTATTTCATCCATTAATTGCTTTAATGTTTCATTCATTTTTGGTTCAAACTGATTCTTTAGTTGAAGTGTAATGTCTGCATCTTCACAAGCATAATCCACAATATCCTCTTGCGGAATATCTCGCATACTTTTCTGATTTTTTCCTTTCTTTCCAATTAAGGTTTCTATAGAAACGGGCTTATATCCTAAATAAGCTTCAGCTAACAAGTCCATATTGTGCTTCATATCTGGCTGAATCAAATAATGAGCAATCATTGTATCGAATAACTTTCCTTTTAGTTGGATACCGTAATTTGTTAATACATTTAAATCGTACTTAATGTTTTGTCCAATTTTTTCAATGGTTTCATTTTCAAAAAGGGGTTTAAATTCAGAAAGAACTGTTGTTGTTGCTTCTTTGTTTTCTGAAAAAGGGACATAATAGGCTTCATTTTCTTTATAGGAAATTGACAGGCCAACAATTTCTGCTTCAAACGGATTTAGCCCAGTTGTTTCTGTATCAAAACAAAAAGACTTTTGATTGGTTAAGTCTGAAATCAACTTTGCTCTTTCTTCTGCAGTTTGTACAAAATGATATTTGTGTTTGGTGTTTTCCAAATTTTTTAACTCTACAAAAGGTTTCTTTTCCTCAACTACTTTTTCTGTTTGCTCCACTTCCTGAACATTTCCAAATAAATCCATTTGTCCGCCAACTTGAACCAGTGTTGCTTTTATTTGAATTTCTTTACCCAACACTTTTTTTGCTAAATTTCTAAATTCTAACTCTGCAAAAAGCTCTGTTATTTTTTCTTCATCAGGTTTTTCAATTTTCAAATCAACCAAATCATATTCAACGGGTACATCTAAAATAATGGTAGCTAATTTTTTAGACAATAGACCTTGCTCAGCAAATTTGATTACGTTTTCTTTTTGTTTTCCTTTTAGTTCTTCAGCGTGCTCAATTAATCCTTCAACACTCCCATATTTTTCAATTAGAATTTTTGAGGTTTTTTCTCCGATACCAGGTATTCCCGGAATATTATCTACAGCATCTCCCCATAAACCTAAAATATCAATCACTTTTAAAGGATCATCAACGCCAAATTTTTCACATACTTCTGGAATACCCATAACTTGAGCCGGGTTACCATAAGCAGCAGGCTTATACATAAAAATATTTTCAGAAACCAACTGCCCAAAATCCTTGTCGGGTGTCATCATATAGGTCTGAAACCCTTGTCGTTCAGCCTCTTTTGCCATAGTTCCAATAATATCATCAGCCTCATAACCTTCTAACAAGTAAATAGGGATATTGAACGCTTCAATAATTTTTTTAATATAAGGAATAGCAGTTCGAATGTCTTCTGGCATCGCTTCTCTTCCAGCTTTGTAATCTGAAAAATCTTCCTCTCTATTAGTTGCTCCTCCCGGAGCATCAAAAACTACGGCTATATGAGATGGTTTTTGTTTTTCTAATACTTCAATTAAAGTATTGGTAAAACCTAACATTGCTGAGGTATTTAATCCTTTAGAATTGTATCGTTGATTTTTGCCAAAAGCAAAATATGCTCTATAGATTAAAGCAAAGGCATCAAGTAAAAAAAGCTTTTTGTTATCGTCTGACATGTTCTAAATTTTGAACATCCAAAATACGGTTTTTAATCAACCTCTAGACTGTCATTCTGAACAAAATTTTTACAATTCGCTTTTAAGCGGATTATAGTAAAATGAAGTGATGAATCTTTTAATTATGAGATTGCTTCGTTTCTTTCGGCTCCGTTCAAAGGACACTCGCAATGACGTTAACCCGCTGTATTTTTATTTGCTAATTGACCGCAAGCAGCATCTATATCTTTTCCTCGACTCCTACGAACGTTCACAATAAGATTAAAGGTGTTTTCTAGAAAAGTAGCAAACTTATCTGTTTTTTCCTCATCTGCTTTTTGAAATTTTGCATCATCAATAGGATTATATTCAATGATGTTTATTTTACACGGAACAGCTTTTGTAAATGCCGCTAAATCTTTAGCATCTTCAAGGGTATCATTAAAATCTTTAAAAATAATGTATTCGAAAGTTATTCTGGAACCTGTTTTTTCATAGAAATAAACCAAGGCTTCCGATAATGCTTCTAATGAATTTGTTTCATTAATTGGCATAATCTCATTTCGCTTAGCATCAGTTGCAGCATGTAAAGAAAGTGCTAAATTGAATTTTACTTCATCGTCTCCTAATTGCTTTATCATTTTGGCAATACCCGCGGTAGATACCGTAATTCTTTTTGGAGACATTCCCAATCCTTCTTCAGAGGTTATCATTTCAATAGAACGAAGTACGTTTGAGTAATTTAACAATGGCTCACCCATTCCCATATAAACAATATTGCTTAATGGTTTTTGATAGTGCTTTTCTGCTTGGTTTTTAATCAGTACTACCTGATCAAAAATTTCTTCTGCATCAATATTTCGTAATCGATCTAATTTTCCTGTACCACAAAATTCACAACTTAAACTACATCCAACTTGACTGGATACACAAGCTGTCATTCTTTTTTTTCCAGGAATTAAAACTCCTTCGGTAATATTTCCATCGTGTAAACGAAAAGCATTTTTAATAGTTCTATCAGAGCTGATTTGCTCTTCAGCGATTTTTGCTGGATTAAAAACAAATTTTTTAGCTAACATTTCTCGAACATTTAAAGAAAGATTAGTCATTTCATCAAAAGAAGTTGCTCCTTTTTTCCATAGCCATTCATAAACTTGTTTTGCTCTGAATGGTTTTTCTTTTTGCTCAACAAAAAAGTCTTTTAATTCTTTTTTTGATAATGCTCGGATGTTCTGTTTTTCTGACATTGAGATGCAAAGGTAAGATTAGTTTTGAATAATGAGATTGCTTCGTATCTTGCAATGACGTACATTTGATGTGTGAAAAAAATCTCAGCAAATTATATTTTTCCTGGCAACAGTACTCCTATAAAAAATGGAGTGGTTGTAATTGATGATACTGGAAAAATTGAGGCTGTTTTAGATCCTGAAAAGGATACAATTAACTGGGAAGAGGTAGAACAATATGACGGAATAATTTGTCCGGGATTTGTGAACACACATTGTCATCTAGAGCTTTCTTATCTCAAAGGGAAAATTGAAGAAAATACTCAATTGCATGGGTTTGTAGAAAAGTTGATGGCTATTCGAGATAATGTGACTGAACAGGAAAGATGGTTTGCTATACAGCTTGCAGAACAGGAAATGATTTCTAATGGAATAGTTGCTGTAGGAGATATTTCTAATGGAAATACATCGTTTCATCAAAAAAGTAAAAGGAATATAAAATATCATACGTTTATTGAAGTCTTTGGACTGAAGGAGGAGAAAGCTATAGAAATTATTGAAAGAGCTAAGTCTCTAAAAGAAATTTATCCGCACGCTACTAGAATTAGTATAACACCACATGCTCCTTATTCGATGTCTGCAAAACTGCTTCAACAAATTAACAAAGAATCCAACGATTTTATTACGATACATAACCAAGAAACGGAGGGTGAAAATGAGCTTTTTCAGTCAAGATCGGGGAAAATGTATGAGCAGTTATCTAAGTTTAGTGAAGCTATAAAAAGTTGGGAAGCCACAGGAGAAAACTCTTTACCTTCCTATTTAGATTCATTGGCTGATGGTAAAAAAATATTGTTAGTTCATAATACATATACATCAAAAGAAGATCTTGTTTTTGCTAAACATTATGGAGATAAAATATATTGGTGCTTTTGTCCAAATGCAAATAAATACATAGAAGGAAAACAACCAGATTACAGTTTATTTATCAATGAAAAATGTACAATAGGGACTGATAGTTTAGCTTCAAACTGGGGGCTTTCAATTTTGGAGGAGTTAAAAACGATAAGTAAAAAGAATCCAGCTATTCAATTACAAAAATTACTGAAGTGGGCAACTTATAATGGAGCTGAATTTTTAGAGTTTGATGGGTTAGGAAGCATTGAAAAAGGGAAAACACCAGGGTTAAACTTGATCAAAGATGTCGATTTGGAAAATATGTGTTTGATAGAAAAAAGTGATGCTAAGCCTTTAATAAAGCTTCAGCAATAATTAAATCTTCAGCAGTAGTAATTTTAATATTTTCTCTATTTCCTTCAACTAAATTAATAGTTTCACCTAGTTTTTCAATCACCGATGCATCATCAGTAAAAAAGTTGTCAAATTCTTGCTGATAAGCTTTTAAAATGATTTCTGAAGTAAAACATTGTGGTGTTTGAACCAATTTGTAACAACTCCTTGCTACAGCTTTATTTATGTTGTCTTGTTTTGAAACATGTCTAAGTGATTCAACAACGTCAACTACTGGAATCGCATTTCCTTTTTTTTCTGCTTCATTAAAACAAGCTTCTATCGTTTTAGCACTTACTAATGGACGAACACCATCATGAATAGCAACAATGCTATTTTCTTTAACCAATTCTAGTGCATTTTCTACGGAATGAAATCGAGTTGTTCCACCTTTTACAACTTGATGTGGAATTTTAGGTAATTTATATTTATAAAAAAGCTCCTCCCAAAAGTCGAATTGATTTTCGGGAAGAGCGAGTATAATTTCTATAGAAGGAATTGTTTGTTTAAACTTTTCCAGTGTATGCATTAAAATAGGTTTGCCAGCAAGTTCAAGAAATTGTTTTGGAGCTTCACTCCCCATCCTTTCACCTTTTCCACCAGCTACTATTATTACGCATTTATGCATTAGTTAATTCGTCTGAACTAAAAAATTCATCTGCACTTGCTGTAAATGAATTTCCGTCAGGTTCAACTTTCGAATTGTCATTCTCTACAGCATTGCCATTAGAATCATCATTATTTCCCTCTTTGTTTTCGTAAGATGGTTTAGTATAAGTAGCATCTTTTGGCCTTCCAATTGATCGAATGTAAGCATTTAACATTCTATGGATTTTTTCAATGAACTCAATTAATTCATTAGCTTTTTCTTCTCCAATTAATTCTCGTTCTCTAGATTTTATTAACCATCCTTTGGTTTTTAATAAGTACCCTCTAGAAATATAGCAATAATGCTTTTTATCTTTAAAGTTGTATCTTCCGTAACCTTGTGCAATGTTACCTGAAATTGCATCGGCTGATTGAACGAATGGTTTTCCTACAGTGTCTTTATTAAATCCCTCCATTTCGTTAACTATGTTCCAAATTTCTTGTTCAAAATCTAAACATTCTTGGTAAAGTTTTAGGTCTTCTAGTTTCATTTAAATTGTTTTAATGTTAATATTCCTTTTTCTTATATAATTAGCATCGCATCACCATAAGTGTAAAAACGATATTTTTCTTTTATTGCTGCTTTATAAGCTTTCATTACTAAATCATATCCACCAAAAGCTGCTGTCATCATTAATAAGGTTGATTCTGGTGTGTGGAAATTAGTAATCATACAGTTAGCTAAATTAAAATCGAACGGAGGGAAAATAAACTTGTTTGTCCAACCGTCAAATGGTTTTAAATACCCATCTGTAGAAACAGACGATTCTAGTACTCTCATTGAGGTTGTTCCAACAGCACAAATTCTTCTTTTTTCTTTTTTAGCGGTATTTACTTGTTCAACACATTGTTCTGGGATATGAATTTCTTCAGAATCCATTTTATGTTTGGTTAAGTCTTCAACTTCTACTGATCTAAAAGTACCTAAGCCAACGTGCAGTGTTAAGTAGGCAAAATCTATTCCTTTAATTTCAAATCGTTTTAATAAGTGCTTACTAAAATGTAATCCAGCAGTAGGGGCAGCTACAGCTCCTTCATTTTTCGCATAAACAGTTTGGTATCGTTCAGCATCCTCGGGTTCAACTTCTCTTTTAATGTATTTAGGAATAGGTGTTTCTCCTAATTTTTCGATAGTAGCTTTAAAATCTTCATAAGAACCATCAAATAAGAACCTTAATGTTCTCCCTCTAGATGTTGTGTTGTCAATTTCTTCTGCAACCAAATCATCATCACCAAAATAAAGTTTATTTCCGATTCTAATTTTTCTTGCTGGATCAACTAATACATCCCACAATAAACTTTCTCTATTTAATTCTCTTAATAAAAAAACTTCTATTCGAGCTCCGGTTTTTTCTTTGTTTCCGTACATTCTTGCAGGAAAAACCTTGGTGTCATTCATCACCATTAAATCACCATCGTCAAAATAATCGATAACGTCTTTAAATTTTTTATGTTCAATTTCGCCTGTTTCTCTATGAAGAACCATTAATCTTGCTTCTTCTCTTTCTTCTGCTGGTCTTTCAGCAAGTAAACTTTCTGGGAGTGTAAATTTGAATTTAGATAATTTCATATATTCTCTTTAGGTAAAAATTGGCTGCAAATGTAACAATATATAACTCGATAATCAAGCGTTATTTTTATATCAGAAATGGATATTTAATTTTATTTAGACATAAAAAAAGGGTTAACAATTAACCCCTTTTTTTGTTGTAAAATTATTTTTTCTTTTTACCGTTTTTATTTGCCCTCTTAATGTAAAGTTCAAGTGCTCTTGTCATTGACGGAGATTCTGGTTGTGGAGCAGCAATATCTATATTTAGCCCTGCTTCTTCAGCAGCTTTTGCGGTTGTAGGGCCAAAAACAGCTATACGTGTATCGTTTTGTTTAAATTTAGGAAAATTTTGATAAAGCGATTTGATTCCTGAAGGACTAAAGAAAACCAAGACATCGTAATTAACATCTTTTAAATCAGATAAATCACTACAAACTGTTCTATAAAGTGTAGCACTTTTAAAATCAATCTCATTCTCTTCTAATAAATCCGGAATATTAGATCTTAAAATATCTGAACAAGGTAACAGAAACTTATTGTCTTTGTGCTTTTTTAATAAAGGTATTAAATCAGCAAAACGTTGTTGTCCATGAAAAATTTTCCTTTTTCTATAAACAATATATTTTTGTAAGTAAAATGCAGTTGACTCTGAAATACAAAAATACTTCATATCATCTGGTATTCTTACACGAGATTCTTCTGCAGCTCTAAAATAATGATCTACAGCGTTTCTACTTGTAAATATTACTGCGTTAAAATCTAATATGTTTATTCTTTGTTGACGAAACTCTTTTCCAGGAACACCTTCAATGTGAATAAATGGTCTAAAATCTATTTTTACTTTGTAGTCTGTAGATAAATCAAAATAAGGTGATTTTTCTGTTTCTGGCTTGGGTTGTGATACTAAAACGTTCTTTACTTTCAACATTATTTTTTAATATTTTTAGTCGAATTCGCTTTATTTAAGGATGAAAATCCGATA
>JAJCYN010000263.1 GCA_029262915.1 Flavobacteriales bacterium | reverse complement strand
ATTGTTGATGCTAAAGCTTTTTGGTCTTCATCAAAATACTTGGTAATGGTTGTAGAGAATTAAATTTTTAACCCAATTACGCAAACGTCATCAATTTGCTCTAAGTCACCTTTCCATTTTATAAAATTATTTTCTAAGGCTTCTTTTTGGGCTCCCATGCTTTTGTTAGAAAGTGATACCAGTAATTCTTTAAATGGCTTGTACTTGAATTTCTTCCCCTTTGGGCCACCAAATTGGTCGGGATAACCATCGGTAAAGAGATAAATGGAATCTTCTTTTTCTAACTTAATTTTATGGTTGGTAAAAGGCTTAGCTTCTGGATAATAACTTATAGGTTGTTTATCGGATTTGATTTCGTATAGGTGTTTGTTATCTGTTGAAATATTTAATTGAAGTGATGATTTTTCTTTTTCTAATTTGTTTTTAATTAGCCAGAACGGATTGTTTGCACCAGCCCATTCCAACTCTTTTGTTTTAATATCTAATCGGATTAAAGACATATCCATTCCATCCTTATTTTCTCCCTCAGCACCCGTCTGACTTAATTCTTTAATAATTTTAGTTCTTAATTCATCTAATATTTCAGCAGGAGATAAGATAATTTCTTTAGCTGTAATCTCGTTTAAAAATGCGGTTCCAAGCATTGTTAAAAAAGCTCCAGGAACACCATGTCCAGTACAATCAGCAACGGCAAGGTAGAGATAGTCTTGTTTTTCGAAACTCCAATAAAAGTCACCACTAACAATATCTTTAGGATTAAAAAATATAAAATGTTCTGGAAGGTGTTTCGATTCGTGTTCCTCTGAGTTTAATAATGCATTCTGTATTCTTTTAGCGTAGTTGATGCTGTCTATAATTTCTCTATTCTTTTCTTCAACCATATTTTTTTGATAGGTAATAATGTTGTTGGCCTGTTTCTTTTGTCGATAACCTCTAAATGCTATAAATAAAAGTATAACTGTTAATCCTAGTCCAACTCCAAACCCAATTTTTTGTTTGGTTTGGTAATCTACTTTTGCCTTTTCTTTTTCAATTTCAATTTGTTGTAATTCTATTTCTTGTTGTTTAGCTTCACTATCATATTTTTCTTGCATTTCCGTAATCTGTTTGTTTTTTTCTGTATTAAAAATAGAATCGTTGATGGCAATGTACTTCTCAAAATATTTTGAAGATTCCTTATAATTTTTAGCTTCGGAATAAGTATCGGCTAAGCATTTATATAGTTCTCGCAATTCATTTTTAATGGACAGTGGTTCTAGCAACTCTTTCGCTTTTAAATAGTTTTCTATTGATTTTGGATAATTTTTCTGTTTCAGATAATATTCTCCAAAAGCTTTATAACATTTTCCTTCTCCTTTTATGTTGTCAAGTTCTTTATATAAAAAAAGTGCTCTATCCAGCGATTTTAATCCATCGCTCAGGTTGTTAGTGTTGAAATATAGTTGAGAAAGGTTATGAGCAATTTCAGCCTGTCCAACTTTATTGTCTACTTCATCAAATATAATTAGCGCTTCCTTAAAATGCTTTATGGCTGTTTCGTTGTTCCCCATAATCATGGACATAGAAGCCATGTTATTTAGTGCATTTGCTTGTTTCTCCAAAACCCCTGCTTTTTCAAAAAATACTAGGGCATTTTTAAAATATTTAAGTGCTTTATCATAGTTTTTCTGAAAATAATAGATGATACCAATGTTTTCGATCGCAGCGGCACTGCCAAGTTCATTACCATATTCTTTGTGGGTCTTGAGTGCCTTTGTGTAATAGTCAACAGCTTTGTCAAAATCTCCTAAATCACTATAAACAGTGCCTATATTATTTAGCACACCAGCCTTATATTTTTTATCTCCTACATTATCGAAAACAATAGCGGCTTTATTGTAAAATGCAATGCTAGAATCATACTTTCCTAAATCGGCATATAAATTTCCTATGTTTAGATAAGCTTTAGCTTTGGTTCGGTAATTATCATCAGCATTGTTTATTACTTTAAAGTAATTTAATACGGCCTTTTGATTATTTCCTAAACGATAATTGATTAATCCTTTTATTACATAACAGTCATACTGTTTGTTTTTATTGCCTATTTTTTTTGCTAAAACTAAAGCTTCAGTGCAATATTTTTCTGCATTTTTTGTTTCAAAGCTCCTGTAAGTATTTGCAATATTAAGGAGTAGTGTAATTTTAGCAGTATCGCTTTTAATTTTAGGAAGTACTTTAATTAAGCTATCTACTTTTTCTTGGTTGTCTATACAAAAAGCATTGATAGAAAGAATCAAGAAAGGAATAACGATATACTTTTTCATGTCAAATTAAATTTTAACTCCAAAAATACAAACATCGTCTATTTGTTCTAAGTTTCCCTTCCATGTATTAAAAGAACTGATAAGTAAATCTAATTGTTCTTTCATAGGTTTATTTCTGTTTTTTAACAACAATTCTTTAAATGGTTTATATTTAAATTTTTTTCCTTTTTCGCCACCAAATTGATCAGCATAACCATCAGTAAATAAGTAAATTTTATCTTCTTTAAATAAAGTTTGTTTGTGGTTTGTAAAAGGCTTTATATTCATAAACTTACCGATAGGTTGT
>JAJCYN010000262.1 GCA_029262915.1 Flavobacteriales bacterium | reverse complement strand
CAATGTAGATGTGTCCCCTAAATTAGAAGTATCTCCTTCAGCAATTTTTCTTAAAATTCTTCGCATTATTTTGCCAGAACGGGTTTTAGGCAGCCCACTTACCACTTGTATTTTGTCGGGCTTGGCTATTGGGCCAATTTCCTTAGTGATTTGCACCAATAGTTCTTTCCTTAGTTCTTCTTCATTAACTTCTTTAGCACAAATGGCATAAGCATATATTCCCTGCCCTTTTATGTCATGGGGATATCCTACCACAGCCGTTTCGATAACATCTACATGTGTGTTTAAAGCATCTTCAACTTCAGCCGTTCCAATTCTATGTCCGGAAACATTAATTACATCATCAACTCTTCCCGTAATTCGGTACATTCCGTTTTCATCTCTTTTACAACCGTCTCCTGTGAAATATTTTCCGATATAAGTAGAAAAATAAACTTCTTTACATCTTTTATGATCCCCATAAGTTGTTCTTAAAATAGATGGCCAAGGAAATTTTATACAAAGATTACCTTCAACCTCATTCCCTTCTATTTCTTTACCTTCTGCATCTATCAAGCAAGGTTGTATTCCTGGGAGAGGTAATGTGGCATAAGTTGGTTTTAATGGAGTAATTCCTGCTAAAGGAGAAATCATTATTCCTCCAGTTTCAGTTTGCCACCAAGTATCTACAATAGGACAGTTTTCTTTACCAATATTTTTGTTGTACCAATGCCAAGCTTCTTCGTTAATAGGTTCTCCAACACTTCCTAAGACTTTTAAAGAACTTAGTTGATATTTGCTTACAAAATCTAAAGATTGTGCTTGTAATGCTCTAATTGCTGTTGGGGCAGTATAGAAAATATTAATTTGATGTTTATCTACGATTTCCCAAAAACGACCAGCATCAGGCCATGTTGGAATACCCTCAAACATCACTGTTGTTGCTCCTGCTAATAATGGACCATAAACAATGTAGGAATGTCCTGTTATCCAACCAATATCAGCTGTACACCAATACACATCTCCATCTTCATATTGAAAAACATTTTGAAAACTATAGTTGGTATAAACCATGTAGCCAGCTGTTGTGTGTACAACTCCTTTGGGTTGTCCAGTAGAGCCAGAAGTATATAGAATGAATAACTCATCTTCAGCATCCATTTCTTCAGCATCATAATTACCATCGATATTGGTCAATTCATCATGCCACCAAACATCTCTTTCAGCAAGCATATTTACTTCAGCACCAGTTCTTTTTAATACAATATTTTTTTGAATAGATGGACAGTTTTCTAATGCTTCATCAACAACACTCTTTATCGGAATTGTTTTGGCTCCACGGAATGCTTCATCAGAACACAAAATGATATTACATGTGGCATCATTAATTCTATCAGCTAATGCTTTCGCAGAAAAACCAGCAAATACTACAGAATGAATGGCTCCAATTCTGGCACAAGCTAAAACGGCAATTGCCAATTCTGGAACCATAGGCATATATAAGCAAATGCGATCTCCTTTTTTTGCCCCATTATTTTTTAAGACATTAGCAAATTCACATACTCTCTGGTGCAATTCAGTATAGGTTAATTTTATGGCTTCATCGTTTGGATTGTTTGGCTCCCAAATAATTGCAGTTTGGTTTCCTCGAGTTGTTAAATGCCTGTCCAAACAATTTTCGGTAATGTTGAGTTTACCACCTTTAAACCATTCAATATTTGGCTCATTAAAATCCCATTCAAGTGTTTTATCCCATTGCTGTCGCCAAGAAAATGTATTGGCAATATTTTCCCAAAATTGTTCAGGGTGTTCTACGCTTTGTTTGTATTGTTCTTTATACTCTCCAAATGAGTTTATTTTTATGGACATATCTTAATTGTTTAGACGCTTAAAAGTAAGAGAATTTATGAGATTAAAAAAGGCGAATCATTGATTCGCCTTTTCCTTTTATATATACTTCGACAAGCTTAGTATAACAAAATATGTTATCTCGCAACAATAAATCTATTAGTTGCAATTATATTTCCACTATTGTCAGTTATAGAATAGAAATATATTCCATTATTAATGTTGGACGTAGAAATAGTTAATTTATTATCTACCGAAGTATTTGTTTTTACTGTTTTTCCAGTTACATCAATAATTTTAACAACAAAACTATTAATACCTAATTCAAAATTAATGTTGTTTTTAACAGGATTGGGGTAAACATTTACCTCAATACCACTTATTTCATCAATTCCTGTTACTAAAGAAATATCATTTAAGTCTCTTGGATAAATTCTTCGTGTACTAAAAGAATAATGAGCAATTCCTGTTACATTATAAAAACTACCAGCAACAGCAGTAAGTGCATAAGGTTGAATTTCATCATCAGCCATTATTAGTCCAGATCCGTCATCTAAATCCCATTGACCAAATCCTGGATTTGGAGTAGTATTGGCATTTAGAAAATTTTGTGCATTCTGAACCTGTATTAAAACGCCTTCATAATCTTCTAGGCTAGCATTTAACGTTGATATTACGGCAGGAGCTGGGAGAGGCCCTGTTCCTAAAGGAGTAATATTAGTAACGGAAGTAAGCTCAGTAGTATTGAAAAATTCAGAAACAGTTCCAGTAACTTCAACGCTATCACCAATATTCACGATAGTTCCACTTTCAAAAACATAAATTCCGTTCCAAGCTCCGTTTCCATCTTGAATAAAAAATGTTCCTGTGTCGGGGCCAAAAAGTAAAACACCTGTTACAACACCTCTTGTAGTTACGATGTTCCCTAATTCTGGAGAATCTCCGCTAGGAGCAGCTGTATTTTGAATGCCATTTATTGTAACAAAATTAGGACCAGCAGTTGCTCCAACAATGTCACTAGCATCTCTGGGTAAAATTTTGTGAGCACCAAAAGAGTAATGCCCAATTCCTGTTACATCATAATTTGTTCCACTAACTGCTGTGTTTGCAAAAAGAAAAATATCGTCA
>JAJCYN010000261.1 GCA_029262915.1 Flavobacteriales bacterium | reverse complement strand
ATAGGCAGTTACAAAATTATTTTCTTCTTCTAATTACCTTTATAATGCTTTCAATAAGTGTATCAGCACAATTTGAATCAAGAGGTACTGAATTTAATTATGTTGATGCAGAAAGTTTCTACAATGGTGAAAACTATTATGATGCATTGCCTTTGTATGAAATATTAATGAGGGAAAACCCTAAAGTTGTTGAGTATCAGCTTAAAATAGGAATTTGCCATTTGCACCTTACAAGTTCACCAGAAAAAGCCATAGAGCATATAGAGAGCGTTTACAAGAAGAAACCCAAAACATCTGATGTTGAATATTATTTAGGCAAAGCATATGCTTTAAATTACAGGTTTGATTTAGCCATTGAAAATTTTGAGAAAGCAGCAGCAAACAAGAAAACCTCCTTAAAATTAAAAAAAGAAATACCTCATTTAATAGAGCAATGCAATAATGCGAAAGAATTAGTTAAGGATTCTTTGTCTGTTGAGATAATTAACATGGGGAAACCGATTAATTCTGTTGATAATGAATACAGCCCTACGATTAATGCTGATGAGTCCACAATAATATTTACTTACAAAGGTCCAAAAAGTACTGGAGAGCGACAAGATGTTTTTAATAGGCCAGAAATAAATGGGAACTTTTATGAAGATATTCATATTTCTCAACAGCTTTTAAATACTTGGACAGAACCAAAATCAATTAGTGATACTATTAATTCTTTTTTACATGAAGCAAGTATATCATTAAGTCCAGATGGGCAAAAATTGTTTGTTTACAAAGATACTCCAAAATTTTCGGGAGATATTTTTGAAACAAAAAAAGAAAATGGTGAATGGGGTGAGCCTAGGTCGTTAGCTATTAATTCTGAGTTTTGGGAAGGACACGCAGCAATTTCACCAAATGGGAAATTTATGATTTTTTCTAGTGAACGACCAGGATCATTAGGTTATAGAGATTTGTATAGTGCAGTTTTACAAGAAGACGATACTTGGGGAGATGTTAAAAATTTAGGGCCTACTATTAATACTAAATACAATGATGATGCTCCTTTTATCCATTCTGATGGAGTAACGTTTAATTTTAGTTCAGAAGGACATACATCAATGGGAGGGTACGATATTTTTGAATCTAAAATTGTTACGGATTCAACTTATTTGAAACCAAGAAATATTGGGTACCCTATCAATACTACATCAAATGATATTTTCTTTTATGTTTCAGGACGAGGGAATGCTTATTATTCTTCAGCAAGAAAGGGGGGGGTAGGGCAACAAGATATATATATAATCAATGTAAAAGATATTATTTCTAGTAAACCAGTTTTGTTAGTGAAAGGAATCGTTAAAACTAATGGTGATTTTGATGTGGCTAAGATTACAGTTAGAACTGAATCTGGTAAAGATTTAGGAACTTATCATTCAGATTTGTCAGATGGTAAATATCAGATTTATGTTGATTTAAAGGATTATTATGTGATTACGTATGAAGTGGAAGGTTTTCCAGCACAAGTAATATCTATTGATGCAACGAAATATACCGAATACACCGAAATTGAAAAGAACATTAATTTTCTATCTAGAGATGTAAGCATAAATGGTGTTGCTCTATTAAGGGAATATCCACTTTCTCCAATTATGAATTTAAAAATTAATTTGTCGAATAAAGACAGATCTTTTAGTATAACAGATACAACAGATGAAACCGGGAAGTACGATTTTTCTAATTTACCAAATGATGATTATTACTTATTATTTTTGAATGAAGAAGATGAAAAAAATATAGAAGAT
Organism: Flavobacteriales bacterium; assembly: GCA_029262915.1. Lineage (GTDB taxonomy): Bacteria > Bacteroidota > Bacteroidia > Flavobacteriales_E > Vicingaceae. The sequence continues at coordinate 3,009 of JAJCYN010000261.1, read as the reverse complement.
TCTAGTTATATATTTAAGGGACGGGTGACGATGAAGGGACTTCCTTATACAAGAGCACTAATTAACAACATGCCTACAGATGATGACGGCAATTACCGTATTGAAATGAAAAAACGCTATTATGGTTTATTGAGTAATGCTCCATCTAAGTTAGATGAAATGACTGTCGAAGATGTAATGGTTAAATATGGAGATCAATCAGCTGAAGGATTATTTTTTAAAGTACAGGTGGCTGCATATACTAATGCAGCAAACTATAGTGGAAATCATCTAAAAGGATTAGGAAATGTTGAAAAAGTTGTTTTGGATGATGGTATAACTCGATTTACCATAGGTAAATTTGCTACATTGAGACCTGCAAAAGAATTACAAAAGAAAGCAATTGATAAAGGACAAGATGATGCTTTCGTAATTATGTTCCTTAATGGAAAAAGAACTTACCTTGAAGAATTGATCAATACCGAAGTCTTTAAATAAACGACCGTTTATTAGATTGTCCTTGGCAATCCAATTAAAGCCCCTTTTTTGTTTTTGTAAATTAATGTTAAAAGATTAAATTTATAGACTTAACTAACTATTTATTATTATGAAAAGAGCATTATTCCTTATCTCGGTATTTTCCATATTATCTGTTAATGCAGCAGCTAATGCTACAATTTTAAGAGGAAAGAAAGCAGCCGAAAAAGTTCCAAATAGCGAAATTGTAAGATTGAAAGATTTTACATCAATACCTAATTATGTAAAATTCAGTAAAGGAAAAGAAATACCTTTAAATAAATTAGAAAGTTGGCTTCGTGACTATTACAAAACTGATGGAAAGTATGGTTTGACATTAATTAAACAAGAAAAAGATCAAATAGGTTATACACATTATAGATATCAACAGACAATAAATGGAATTCCAGTAAAATTTGGAATTTATATTGCCCATGCTAAGAATGGGATGGTAGAGTCTGTTAATGGAGAATTATTTGATAATATTACGGGTACAACCACCTCTTCATTATCCGAACCAAGTGCGTTAAATAAAGCCTTAGCTTATATTGGAGCAGATAAGTATAAATGGGAAATTCAGGCTGAAGAAAACCATTTAAAATGGGAACAAGAAGACCCAACAGCAACTTATTACCCGAAAGGAGAATTAGTTTTAATTAACAAAAATGGAAACATTGCAAAAGAGTTGATTTTAACTTATCGTTTTAATATATATGCTCAACAACCTTTTGGTAGAAAAGAAGTTTATATTAATGCTCAAAACGGTAATGTAGTTTGGGTAGAAGATAAAATTCATGAGGCAGATGTTACCGGTACGGCAACCACAGGGTATAGTGGGGTGCAAACTATGGTTTCTGATAATGCAGGAGGAGGAGTCTTTCGATTACGAGAAACTGGTAGGGGGAATGGAATTAGAACTTTTAATAATGGGAATACTACTACCTATAGTAATACTGATTTTACTAATGGTTCTGCAAATTGGACCACTTTTGCTCCAGCAAATGATCAATATGCAACTGATGCACATTGGGGAGCAGAGATGACCTATGATTATTATTTAAATGAACATGGTAGAAATAGTATTGATGGAGCTGGTTTTAGATTAGATAGTTATGTTCATCATGATGATAATTTTTCAAATGCTTTTTGGGATGGGTCAAGAATGACTTATGGTGACGGTAGTGGAAATAATGCACCATTTACCGCTTTAGATATTGCAGGACATGAAATAACCCATGGTCTTACTACTATGACAGCTAATTTAGTTTACCAAGCAGAATCAGGAGCTTTAAATGAGTCATTTAGCGATATATTTGGGGTATCTGTTGAGTTTATAGCTAGACCAGCCCAATCTAATTGGCTGCTTGGTGAAGATTTAGGATTTATTATTAGAAATATGGCTAATCCAAATTCTGAAGGAGATCCAGATACTTATTTTGGAACTAATTGGGCTTCTTTAACAGGTGGAGATAATGGAGGGGTTCATACCAATAGCGGTGTACAAAATTTTTGGTATGTGCTGTTAGTAGATGGTGGTTCTGGAACGAATGACAATGGGGATGCTTATGCAGTAAATCCTTTAGGACTTACTGATGCAGGAAGAATAGCTTTTAGAAATTTAACGGTTTACCTTACACCGTCATCAGGATATACTGACGCTAGATTTTTTGGAATACAATCAGCTGTAGATTTATTTGGAGGGTGTACATCTCAAGTACAAGAAGTTACCAATGCATGGTACGCAGTAGGTGTAGGTCCAATTTATTCTCCTGTTACAGTAAGTGATTTTGCAACTCCAATATTAACATCGTGTAGTATTCCATTTACAACTAACTTTAATAATAATAGCGTGAATGGAACTACATTTAATTGGAGCTTTGGAGATGGGAATACGAGTACACAAACTAATCCATCTAATACTTATACTAGTTATGGAACATATACTGTAGAATTAATTGCTGATGGAGGAGCGACTTGTGGTATAGATACTAATACTAAAGTTGCTTACATAGTAGTTGATTCAACTTTACCATGTATAACAATATTACCACCATCAGGAACAGTTGTCACACAAACAGCTTGTGCAGGAACGATCTACGATAGTGGAGGAGCAGCTGGTGACTATGGTGCTGGAGAGGACGTTCAAATAACTATTACTCCGCCAGGTGCAGGAACAATAGATCTCACATTTGTAACTTTTGATGTTGAAGCTGGAACAGGTACTTCGTGTAATTTTGATTATGTTGATATTTTTGATGGACCGAATACCACTTCTGCTTTAATTGGGAAATATTGTAATAACAATATACCAACAGTAGTTTCCTCAACAAGTGGTTCGATTACTATAGTTTTTCATTCCGATGGAGGTGTAGAGGATGCTGGATTCCAGATTGATTGGCAATGCCAATCACCCACATTAGTTCCGTTAGTAGATTTTACTGTAGATGTTGATACCACGTGTACAGGTAATGTAAACTTTACTGATTTATCTAACAATGGACCTAGTTCTTGGCT
>JAJCYN010000260.1 GCA_029262915.1 Flavobacteriales bacterium | reverse complement strand
CCCGTATTAGGATCAAGTGTTAACCCTTGTAGTGGTTGAGCATTTGAATAGCCAGCTAAATGAATTATTGGTACTCCCCCAGCACCTTGAGGAGCTACTAATTGAAAATAAGTACTATCTGCGTCAGGATCAGCAATTGTGACACAATAGGTTGAAGTTTGTCCAGCACACATGTAGGGTATCGGTGCTGAAGTGACAACAGGAGAATTATTGCACGGAGCAGTTGTCGTGTTTAATAATGTTTGAGTGTGCATTGTATTTCCACTAGTTCCTGATAAATTACTTGATGCATCTCTACAGCATAAATTATAATCTATTGTCCAGCTATCACAATCTGCTGGAAAGCAAATTTGTGCCGTATAAGTGTACATCATTACTCCAGGTTGAGTACCTCCTGCACAATTACTTGGGGTGCCAGGACAAAGTTGATTAACATCTACACCAACTCCAACTTGATTAAAAATTGGAACAATAGGGTTTGCTAGCCCGCACGTATTAGCTAAAGTAAACCATGAGGCAGCTTGAGTTGTACCTAATGTTCCTGGGCATTTTCTAAATACAGTAATGGTAAAATCATAACAAAGCGGATTTGCAGGATTACATGTATAAGTGATATTTGCACCAGGTATATGTGATGCGTTTGCTATACTTGAATTTCCAAAAAGGAATAAAAATCCAACTAAAAAAGGGGTTAATTTTTTCATTGAAATTGTAGTTAAGTATTAGATAAATTCTTGTTCACTAATCTAGTTTAAAAAACCGATACTAAGATTTTAGTAAGAATTGATTTATTAACATTTGTGTATAGTTATAATAAATTCTTAGTTAACAGGGTTAATCAGAATTTTATTTTGAATAAATCAAAATATGTGAAATTATAACCTAAGCAGCTAAAAACAGACATTATGTGTTAAAAAACAAAAATCTTGTTAAAATCCTCATACTAGACGGTAGTCGTAATAAAAGAATAAAAGGTTGCCTAGAAAAACAAAAAAAATGAACTTTTTATTATCTAATAAATAACATTGATGTTTCCGGTGTGTTTGTGATGAATACCTTCTAAATCAGTAATCTCAATTTTCCAAACATACCCACCTGTTTGAACAAGATTACCTTTGTAAGTGCCATCCCAACCATCGGATAGGCTATTACTTTTGAATATAAGTTTTCCCCAACGGTTGAAAATAAGAAAGACATAATTTATTTCAGTAGCTCCAAATGTAGCACCAGGATTAAAAAATTCATTTAACCCATCACCATTAGGAGTAAAAGCATTAGGAATAGCAAAGAAGAAATCAGGTTTAACCCGAACAGTTTTAGTAATGGTATCACCACAATTAAAAGGCGTATTAGTGATTATTAGGGTTACATCGTAAAATCCTTGATCTTGGTAAGTATGACTAGGATTTTGATTGGTACTATTTGATGTAGAGTCGCCAAAATCCCAGTTCCATGTTTGAGCATCAGTAGATTGATCCATAAAATCGAAGGTAGGGTTTAATAAAGTTACCTCTGTTGGACTAGTAGGGTCAGTAGTAAATTCAGCAATAGGTTCTGGATACACATTTACCCAGCCTACTTCTGTAAAACTAGAGCTGCAATTACCTATGGTGGTAACAGTTACACTAACATCATAAAATCCACTATTTGTATAAGTATGGTCTATAGAATCAGAAGAAAGGGAAGAAGATCCATCGCCAAAACTCCAATCATAAGTATTTCCACTAGGACCAGGACCATTAATTGAGTCAGCTTTTAGGTCAACAACTAAATATGGATCTGGACATCCAGTTTTATTTTGAGAAACTATTTGGATAATAGCTGTATCATTTACATTTACTGTTATACCAATAGTATCGTTAGTAGGGCAACCATTAGAAGCATACAAGATGTAATCGGTAGTAGCGTTTGGGCTTACATTTAATGAATTAACTGGATTGGGAACTCCTGTAGCCGAAAGAGCACCACCGTTTAAAGAGTCAATTACCAACCAAAAATACGTAACAGGATTATTGGGGTTTCCTCCCGTACTTGTTGCGTTTAAAGTAGTCGTTTTACCTTGACAAATAGGACCAGTATGCGTCTCCATAGCATTAAGTGCAGGATATTCAAAAACGTTAACACTAACTGTTCCGTCACATAAATTAGCATCTGTAACAGTAACCGTATAATTACCAACAGCTAACCCAGTAGCAGGATTAGTAATTTGGTTACTTGTAGCAGCATCCCATTGATAGGCATAAGGGGCAGTTCCCCCAGGAATTGGGGAATTAACTGTAGCAGAGCCTGTTGCAGTACCAAAACAAAGTACACTATCAGAAAAAGCTGTTGGCGCAGGCATACTATAAACAGTAACATTAGCAATAAAAACATCACTACATGAACCAGATGTAACGGTTTGAGTAACGGTAAAAGTACTAGCCGTAGTATAGGAATGAGAAGGGTTTTCAACGGTAGAAGTAACTCCATCTCCAAAATCCCAAGCATAATTAACACCTGTGGCACCGGTATTGGTAAATGTAAAATTATTACCTGTTAAACATTGGTTCGCTGATGAAGTAAATCCTGCAACAATAGGGGAACTTAATACTATGTTAATATTGTTTGTAGCTCCACATCCATTGGCATCAGTTACTGTAACAGTATAATTAATTGATCCCAACCCTGTAGCAGTTTGAGTAATTTGACCACCTGGAGTCCATAAATAATTATATCCAGGAGTTCCATTTACAGGTGTTGCAGTAGCTGTTCCATCATTAACGCCTATACAAGATTCTGGAGTACTGGACATTGTTGGTGGATTTAAATTATTTACGGTAACAGTTACAACATCTGTTACATTACAACCACTAGCATTAGTAACAGTAACAGTATATGTAGTAGTTATTGTAGGAGATGCCATTGGATTGGCGACTGTAGAGCTGCTTAAGTTCGTTGTAGGAGACCAAGAATAAGTTAAGCCAGTAACACTAGCACTTCCTATACTAACAGGAATTATATTTCCTAAAGCATCTTGGCAAGTGGTTATATCTGGACCTGCATTAGCTGTGCACACACAGGATACGGGAGAATTGTAATTGGTAGTAAAAGTACAAGCGGCATCTGCAGAAAATATGGAAGTTACGTTACAGGCTATTCCGTCAGCAGCAATTCCAGTTAGGTTATAATTAATAGGGCTTACAAAAGGAGCATTAAATACTTGATTAGTACCGTGACAATCTGTAATGGTTAGTGTTCCTGTAGTTGGTGGGTCAGTAAAAATAATATCTCCACTTACATCATAGGTATTTGTTGCAGGATTACAAGCTGTTGGTGTAGCAGTTATATTAGTAGTTATACAAGGGTTTACAATGGCACAATTTGTAGCAGCAGATCCAGCAGTATTTGTTAATGAAATATTTGTTGCGTTATTCGAAAAATTAGTAACTAATAAGATGTAAACATCTCCAATTACGGCTCCAGTAATATTTACTATTTCTGGGATGGCACTACCTGAATAGCTACAGTCAGCTGGAGCTCCCAATGTACCACAATTTCCTAATGCAGTTGCTACATTTGGAAAAGGACCCCACAGGGCAAAATCGATGTCTAAATTACCACTATTATTAATGTCTATTTGTAAATTTCCTCCTGCACTCATTTCCATAAAATACCATGCTGGATTAGGCTCAGAACCTAAACACCCATAATTGTTTCCAGCAGGTGCCGTACCATTGTTAACCCCAGCAGGAAAAGTGGTTGTTGTTCCTGTACAAAGAGGTGCTGCTGTAGCACAGTTCTGAGTTGGTGGCGGAGGTGGAGGTGGAGGCGGAGGCGGAGGTGGAGAACCACAATTCATAGATGCCACCCAACCAGCGTTGGTAACCGATCCATCCGAAGTAAAAACAAAAGTTAGGCATCCAGTTGTACTTGTTATAAGCCCTGGTCCTGTTGTACCTGTATAAGAACCTATTAAAGGACTTGCTGTAGAAGCACCATCGTAAATGGTAAGGTTATCGCAACAAGATTCTAAATCAAAACTAGTAAACGAAAGAAAAAGTTGCTGACCAGCTGTAGCAGAACAAAAAGTCATCGTAAAGTTCTCATTATTACCATGGCTAGCCGCACTACCTCCACTATCATAAAACGTTCCGCTACATGTAGTAATTGAGGTGCCCGACATTAGGTAAGTTTGAGCGTTACTCATTTGATATGAAATCAAAAAAGCAATTAATGCAACGATGGTATATATAATATTTCTTTTCATTTATTAATAAGCCAATTAGTTAACTTTTTTTGACTGTTATTGTTGCCCCATTTAGTGTTATAATAAACACAATAGGGATTTCTTTTTTAAGGTTAACGGGACTAATACGTTTCTGATATTTTTCAAAAAGTTCTTCACCAGATAAGAGTTCAACAGTAACATCAGTATTAAATTTAATTATCCTTCTTTTTTTGATTAAACGATATTCATCTAAATTCAATTTTGATAATGCTGTAGTGTATATTTTCTTTGAATCTATATCTTTTACATTGTGTAGAATATAGTGGTACTTCTTATTTGAATTAATTTCATTTTCTGTAATTTGAGCAAAGCAAGTAGTAGTACAAAAAATTAAAAGAAAACTTAAAATTATTGTGCTATTTAACTTTTTCATAATCTATCAAAATTTAATATCTTTTTGTGAGTTAATTAACGTAATGTAAAAATAAACAAAATATACCAAAAATGTTATATTTCATTCTCTTTTACGAGTAATCTTAAGACGAGAGAAATCCAATAAGGTTGCTTATCGAAAGCAAAAAATGGTTTTTATTATAGAATTTTAAATCAAAGTTTTGAGCATAAAAAAAACGAAGAAGTACTCTTCGCTTTAATACAATTTCATTTAGTATTATTTTATTAGGTTTATTTTTCCATGATGACGAAGAGGGCTTCCTTCAGCATCGTAAGTTACAACCTGCCAAAGATAGACACCTTCATTTAAAATTTGTCCAGAATTATTCATTTTACCATTCCAAGGTTCATTTTTATCAGATGTCTTGTAAACAAGATCGCCTGATTTATTAATAATAGTCATCTCAAATTGAACATTCCATCCTAATAATGCTTTGGGGATAAAAACTTTGTTTTCTAAAACATTAGAATTAGGGCTAATTGCGTTAGCAGCAAATAAATTGAAATCATTTTTATTAAAGACCTTTGATGTTGAACTATTTACACAACCGTAAGAATTTTCTACAATTAAAGTTGCGGTATAGTTTTTTTCCTTGTCTTTATAAATTGTTCTTGCATTTGCAATAGTTGAAGTTTCTCCATTTCCAAAATCCCATTTATAAGTATTTTGCTTATCGGTTTCTTTTATTTTAAATGTAGTGTAAGGAAATTTTAATTTATTATCATCTTGCTTAATAGATATTTCAGTGTAGGAAAAACTTGCCTTAGGAGTTGGTAATATATTTACTGCATCGTATTGTATGGTAGTAACATCTATACCAGTTTGTCTATTATGCAAGGTTAAACTAACAGTATATATATGGCTATTTTTGTAAATGTGTTTTGGGTTAGCTTTGTGAGAAATTATACCATCTCCAAAATTCCAGGTATACGATACTGGTTGTTCATTCTCCAATGATTCAAAACTTACTTCTTCACCTGAGCATACTTTATTATTGTAAATAATGAACTCTGCGTTCACAGCATACTCATTTATTGTATTTTTTTCAATGATATTCTTCGTTTCTTTTTCATCTTTTACAGATTTGTTGTTGAGAATTTTGTTTTCACGATCATTCTCTTCAACAACAACTGTTTTGTTTTCGCTAGAAATATTTTCAACAACAACATTTTTATTATCTACAATATTATTATTAACCACAGTTTTGTTTTCTTCATTGGGGTTAACATCGTTATTTATGATAATTTCTTTTATGTTATCAGTAGCAACAATATTACTAAGGTTTTTAGTAGGAGTATTGTAATTGGAGAAAATAAAATAGCTTGAGATAGCTACAACAGTAATAATTGCAGCACTACCAAAAATGTTTTTCTTGATTTTTGCCGTGTGAATTGAATTAAGTTTTCCATCCATCTCAACCCAATGGGTTTCATTATAAGGAACCTCAAATTGTTCTACTTTTTGTTTTATTATTTTATCAAAATTGTCCATCTTTTAATCTGGCTTCTTTTTCTATTAGTATTTTTTTTAAATTTTGTTTTGCCTTTGCAAGATTCGATTTAGAAGTTCCTTCACTTATGTTTAATTTTTTTGCTATTTCTTTATGTTGATAGCCTTCAATTACGTTTAAGTTAAAAACAGTTTTATAAGCTGGGCTTAATGATTGTATGGCTTCCATAATAACACTTTCGCCAAACTGACTGTATATAGAGTCAGCTTCCTCTACTTTACTATTTTCTAGAATATAGTCTTCATCATCATTAACCAAAAAAACATTTTTATGCTTTCTAAAATGATCAATAGCGGTGTTAACCATTATTCTTCTAATCCAACCTTCTAAA
>JAJCYN010000259.1 GCA_029262915.1 Flavobacteriales bacterium | reverse complement strand
ATTAGCACTTTTTCTTTGATTACTTCATAACCAAATAAACCTTCAGAAATAGTAACTTTTAAAAACTGATTTTCCATAACTTCGTTAGGATTAATATCGGTTAATTCGACTATTTTACGTTCACCCGAAAAAAAATTGTTTTCTAATATTACTCCCATAGACTTGTAGTTTTGTTCTCCTTCAAAATAAATTTTTTCAATTTTGTATTTGTGGGTAAATGAGCTGGTAATAAATGTGAAGTTGAGTAATAAAAACATTCCTGTTAGTAGTGGAGCAACTCCTAGAATATTAAAAATAATCATTTCATACTTTACAAAATGAAACCATTTTCTGTAAAATTTTAATGGAACTAAAAAGCCAATAACAGCAAATATGGCAACGAATTTAGATAGGTTAAAAATATCGATTAACGTGTAGGAGTAATAGCCAACACACAAACCAAAACCAAGGAAAAAACCTAATATCGAAATAAAAATAATTTTAAAGCTTCGGTCTCCTTTAGGTTGATAAGTACCTAAATCTGGAGCCGTTCGCTTATTTATTTTTAGGTCTTTCAATAATTATTGGTTTAAAAAAGGATTGTGGTTCCTTTCATATCCTATGGTTGTACTAGGTCCGTGACCTGAATACACTTTAAAATCATCATCTAAAGTTAACAATTTAGTTTTAATACTTTCTATTAAAGTGTTATAGTCCCCTCCAGGTAAATCTGTTCTGCCAATGCTGCCTTGAAATAAAACATCACCATTAATTACAAACTTTTCTTCTTCGGCTACAAAAACAATGTGTCCAGCACTATGCCCAGGAACAAATAGCACTTTTAATACCGAATTTCCAAATTTAACTATATCGCCATTTTCTAAAAGAGTGGTTGGTTCGGGTGATTTTTCTACATTAAATCCATAAAGATGCCCATATTCTGGGGTTGCATTTAAGGTTGGTAAATCATCTTTATGTATTTCTAACCCAAGATTATATTTAGAGGCAACAAAGCTATTTCCTAAGATATGATCAATGTGGCAATGAGTGTTTAGTAGTTTAACAGGAGTTAACCCCTGTTCAGTAATGTAGTTTACAAGTTCTTGTTGTTCTTCATTGCTGTAGCATCCTGGGTCTATGATCACACATTCTTTGGTTTCATCAAACAAAATATAGGTGTTTTCCTGAAAACCATTAAATGTAAAATAATGTATGTCAATCATCGTTTAAAATATTGTTTTATAAGGGTAAAAGTATTTACAATCCTTATAAAATCACTATTTTTACAGATAAAATTTACTTCAAAAAATAAAAACGTTTAAGAATTATATCACCCTCTTTTTATTAGTATTTGGAATTATTCTTTTTACTAATAGCTTAAATGCACAGTTTTATAATGGAACACATGTAGGCTTTGGGAAGAACAGGGTTCAGTACGATTATTTTGAATGGAAATATTATCGTTACACACAGTATGAAACCTATTTTTATACAGGAGGAAAAGAATTAGCTATATATACTGCTAAAGTTGCCCGTAAACACATTAAGGATCAGGAAGAATTTTTCGAATATGATTTGAGAGATAAAATACAGTTTATTATATACAATAAACAATCTCATTTTAAACAAAGTAATGTTGGTTTAAGTCTTGAAAATGGGGAGTTGGGTGGAATTACCAATATAATGGGATCCAAGGTATATATTTATTTTAATGGAGATCATGATGATTTTAATCGCCAAATAAAAGAAGGTGTAGCACAAGTTTTAGTGAATCAACAAGTTTATGGATCCAATTGGAGACAGGTACTTAAAAATTCAAGTTTATTATCAGTTCCTGAGTGGTATCACAAAGGACTTACTTCATATATTTCTAATGGATGGAGCCCTGAAATAGAAAATAGTGTTAGAGATGGAATAACTTCTGGTAAGTATAGAAAATTTAATCGTTTATCTGATAGGGATGCAATTATAGCTGGGCACTCTTTATGGGCTTATATTGTTAATACCTATGGAGAAGCAGTTATACCAAATATTTTATATATGACTCGTGTTACACAAAGTATAGAAAAAGGATTTCTATATGTTTTAGGTGTATCTATGAAAAGCTTAACTAAAGAATGGAAAAATTATTATTCTAATGAATATAAAAATCTTATTAAAAGTAATGAAGAACAGTATTTGAAAAAAGAATTGTTTAAAATAAGGAAAAGAAGAGATTATTCGCAGTTTAAAATGAGTTCTGATGGAAATAATTTTGCTTATGTTACCAATCGATTAGGACAATACAAGATTTATATATATTATAAAGACAATGACAAAAAGTATAAGATTTATAAAAAAGAGTTTAAGTTAGATAGGATAAATGATAAGTCTTATCCTATTTTAGAATGGCATCCATCTAGCGAAGTGTTAGCTTTTGTAACAGAAGAAAAGGGAATATTACTAATGCATTTTTTTGATATTAACTCTGGTGGAATTCAAGTGAAAGCATTATTTAATATGGAGAAAGTTACCGCTATGGATTATTCTAATACTGGTAAAGAAATGGTTTTATCTGGAGTTTATAAAGGACAATCAGATTTGTATCTATATTATACGGGTTCTAATTCTCATAAAAAATTAACCAATGATATTTATGATGATTTAGAACCTAGATTTATTGAAAATTCAACAAAAATTGTCTTTACATCTAATAGAACAACAGACTCATTAGGGTATCAGCCAACAGATATAGAACTGTTTAGTAACCAAAAAGATGTTTGGATAATAGATTATCAGTTGAAAAACAAAAAACTAACAAGGGTAACAGAAACGCCTAATTTTTCCGAAAAACAACCTGAAGGTATAGATTCAATGCTCTATTATTTAGGTAAAGATGATAACATTATGGCAAGGTATAGTGCAGTGAAAGATAGTTTTATTACACATATAGATACTTCGATTCATTTTTATCATTTTTATGATGCAAAACCTGCTACAAATTTTTATAATAGAGGTTTGGATGAACACAATATTTCATCAGATGGTAATTATACTGAAATTTTAAAAGACAATTATAAATACCATTTACTAGTAAGGAACCTAAGAGATAAACCAGAAACGGAATTATTAAATAATATAAATTCTGTCGATTCTGTAAATAACAATAATAATGTAATTACCTCTAAACTTAATAATCCCATATTGCTAAAATCTTCTCTAGTTCCAAAAGATAGTCTAAAGGGGAGTTCAATAGACATTAATCATTATATTTTTGAAAATGAAAAAGATAAAATTCAGCGAAATACGATAATAATTGGAAATGAAACGAAAGCAGAAAAAGATAGTGTATGGGAAGAGTTTAAGATTCCTAATCAGAGGAATTACAATATGTCTTTTTTCAATGACAATTCAGCTTTAAAATTAAGTAACTCTTTTGTTAATGGAGAATATCAGCAGTTTACAGGAGGACCTTACGTAGGTCCAGGTGTAGGAGCTCTTATAAAGTTTGGTACAATTGACTTATTTGAAGACCATAAAATTTATGGAGGTATAAGAATATCATCTGCAACCAGAGAATATTTTATGACGTATCAAAATTTAGTGAGAAGAGTTGATAAAGAGTACACCTTTTCTAGAACTACATCTAACGCAGATAATGGGGGTAATGCTTTCGGATTATCAACCAATTCATTAAAATATTCTAT
>JAJCYN010000258.1 GCA_029262915.1 Flavobacteriales bacterium | reverse complement strand
AGAAGGAAATGAAGCCATAGAGTTTCTGAATACAAATGCCATAGATGTTTTGTTGATGGATCCTAATCAAACAAATGGAATGGTAGCTACTGCACAAATTCATAAAGAATTTCCAGATGTAAGGATTATAGGTTTTTCAGATTCTAATGAAAAAGAATTGAGTGGTCAAATGGTTAATCTTGGAGCGTACAAGCATTTATCAAAATTTCATACAGATGTAAATGAATTAATAGCTGAAATTAAATCATGCTTACACAAACAATAAATTTTTAATTCTCAAGATAGTTACACAACTGTTCCTACTAGGAATTATTCTCATTTATTAAATGATTTGTTCTTAATAAGAAGCAACAAAATAATATAAGATATGTTGTAAACGCAATCCGTATATTTGTCTCTTATGCTAAAGAAATGGGTCATATTTTTATTTGTAATAATTGTTTCAATGGCATTTATTGTTCCAAGGGATTACAAATATTACTACCAAAAAGGATATGAAGCAATTGAACAAGGAAATAATGCAGCAGCAATTTATTATTTGGATAGTGCTGTTATTTTAAACCCTGAAGCAGATTCAACTTACACTCTCTTGGCTTCCTGTTATTATAATCTTGGAAAGGTGGAAAAAACAATAGATTATAGCAATAAAGCCATTTTTATTAATCCTAATAATCCTTACGGTTATTTTTACAGAGGTATTTCAACATCATTCGTAGATGTTTTTTCGGATAGTTTAGCAAAACAAATAAAAAAACATAAAAAAGATAGTGTCTGGCTTGCTGACAATATAAAAAACAGGTATTATATGCCCAGTACAAACGATTATAGCTATTCGGGGTTGTACGACTATGGAAATGCTATCGAAGACCTCACAAAATGTATTGAATTAGATTCTACCTTCATAACAGCATATTCTTATCGGGCAATATATTACCATTATTTACAACAAGTTGATGCAGCAGAAAAAGATTATGATTATTGCATCAAAAAAGAACCAAAAGTTGCTACTCATTATTTAAACAGAGGAAACTTTAGAGAACAATATGGTTCTCCTGGCCATGCAAGAGATGATTATACAAAAGGAATTGATCTTGATTCTAATATGGCTGAGTTGTATGAGAAAAGAGGACTACTATACTATAATGCTTTTCACGATAAAGAATATGCTTGTAAGGATTTAACTAAAGCAACGCTTTTAGGAAGATATATTGAGGATTTGGATAGTTACTGTAAATTAACTGATTTAGAATCAACAATGAGAATGTATGGGGGATATCCTCATAGGCACGATTATCAATATTGCGTTTGCCCTCCCAAACCTGTTTTTAATCCTGAAACAGATACCATTAGAGAAATAGAAATCTCGCCTGACAACGTAATGGAAATATGGGACATTAAAGACAGCGAAAAAACCACTTGGAAATTTGATGATGGACGTGTAATTGAAATATCTAAAGAAACTAAAAAAAGGTGGTTAAAAGAGGAAGAAGAAAAAAGAAAAAAAGAATTATTGAATACCCCTTAGCTATTTTCCATGACTGCAAAATTTAAAATAAAAACCACTTTCACTCTGGAAAATAAAAATTACTTTGTAATTGCTGGAGAGTTATTGGCAGGAGAAATTTCTAAAGGAATGTTTATCAAAACTGATGCAGGACGATTCCTTATTAAAAGTATTGAAATTACAGACAAAAAAAATGAGACATTAATCAGTTTGTTGATTGACAAGGAAAATGCAGTAAAAGAACATTTATTTAGTAACGGAAAAGTTTTGGAAATAATTGATCAATAGTAAACATAATCTTGATTGTTCGCTGTTCAGGATAAAAAATATACGATTACTCAAAGGAGATAAACTCATCAAAGAGTGCTGTTTTGGTTACAAACGAATCATCATCATACCTTTTTCCTCGTTGGTATTCAATTAACCCAAAATAGACCATAAATTGTTGAATAGCTCTGTAAATATAAATATGTCCTATATAATCAACTGGTTCCTGATATACAGGTATCGGAGAATCAAGTAACATTGGAAATGCCTGAATGTATTTTTCAGCATAAAAAGTATCAATACGTTTTTTATCTCCGAATTTATGAACAAGGTAAATAGAGAAAGCCCCAGCCATTTGTCCAACACGATCATCTTCATAACCATCCATAAAGCCCCAGTTGAACTCTTTTAGGTAATCCTGTAAAAGAGTATTGAGTAACAATTGACCATCAGCAAGAAGTTTTTCTGCTTTTTTAGTTAATGAAAGTTTACCACTTCTTATTTTAGTCATTCCCATAACTTGCAGAAGTATTCTAGCAATGAACACAGAAGGAATTTCATCCTCTCTCATTCGTTTTTGGATACCTTGTTCTACAAAATGCTCTCTGATATAACCTTGATTGTAAATTGCCTCGACTACCTTCATGGGTAGAAAACCAGATTTAGTAAGTTTTAGCCCTTTACTATCCGCAATTAATTGAGCTAAAAACCTTACTTGACAAAACATTGGGATTCTTTCCAGTTGTTCAACGGAAAGCTCTTTTATGTTCAAAATACTATCAGGATGCAACGGATCATGAATCAGGTGGTGCATCTGAAATGGAGAAAGTCCTTGAAAGTCATCGACAGGGTCATTGTTCTGCTTTTGCATGAACTGTTTGGCTATTTTATTTGCTTCTTCAAATGACATCCCTACATTTTTTAAGTAATGAAACCATGTGATTATCCATACTCCAAATTTAGCTATTCATTTTAAACAGGGAGAAAAAGAATTACTGCTTTTTAGCATTATCAATAATTTGAAGAAGATTATTTATTCTTTTTTTACTTAGTGCTAAATCTAGGATTTTAAAAGCTATTTCTTTTTCAGCTTTACTTAGCTCATCTAGTTCCTTCATTTTTTCTTTCAAGCTTTTATCTCTATGAAATTTTGAAGACCTAGTTGTCTGTTTTAGTTTTTCTCCAAAAACAATTTCGCGGATGCTCACCTCATATAAAAGAGCTGTTTTAGCAATGGTAATTATAGAAGTATTTGCAGTTCCTCTCTCTGTTCGGGTATATTGAGTAAGGGATATACCTAATGCTTTTGCAGCTTGTTTGTATGTTAGGTTATTTGATTTTCTCAACCTACGCATATTTTCAGCTATATTTTGTTGCAAAACATCCAATTCTTCCATGCTCCAAATTTAATGATTTACGAGGTATTCTTAATTAAAAGAATTAGATTATTAGTAATGGAATAATATTTGCTCTAAACTAATCGTTAAATTTGTTATTCATGCAATTGAGAGATCAAATATTATTCAATCAAAACTCCAAATTTTTAAATTTCAATTTGGGTGAAAAATTTGTGTCCATTGTATCATCTACGACCCACCCTGACTATTACTATAATTTTGGAAGTTTGATGCCTGGAAGATATACAGGAGGTTCTGATTATCGTTACGGTTTCCAAGGACAGGAAGGAGATCCTGAAATCAAAGGAGAAGGAAATAGTGTCGCTTTCTCATACAGAATACATGATCCAAGGTTAGGAAGGTTCTTAAGTATAGATCCTTTGAGTATGAAATATCCTTGGAATAGTCCTTATGCATTTGCAGAAAACAGAGTAATTGATGGCATAGATCTAGAAGGACTGGAACATTATAAAGTTCGTGGGACTGATATGGGAGATGGAACTACTCAAATACAAGTGTTTTTAGCTGAAGATGGTTACAACAAACCTTTTCAAGTTGATTATAATGGTCAAACTGTTTCCACCACTCAAGGTGACTGGGCATTTAAACAACTACAAGAAAGGTATGGAGAAATGGTAAAGAATGATAATGGAGGTTTATCGATTCCTGATGGTAATGGAGGTCTTAAACCTGTTTCTGGTTTGCTTGATCCAAGTGGAGATTGGGGTAATCACTTTACAATAGATGGAGGAATAACAAATAATCAATATCGAACAGCTACAAGAGAAGTGCCTTCAACTCAAGAGATAGAGTCCTTTCAATCAAATTTTGCCAGTAATAACAGAGGTGTTTTCTCAAAAGGGTTTACCTCAGGAAATTCATCTACAAATGTTTTAGTAAATATTGCTTTTAATGCGGGTAATTCTGTTCCTAACACTATTAATATACTCAATCAAGATGGAAATGTGATAAATACATTCAGTGGTTTGGATGGAGGAAATTACTCATTCAATGTCCCTGCAAACTCTTCATACTCTATTCAAGTAATAGGGAATAGCAATGATGGTACAGATGGATTTAGTTATGATGTAACTGAAACAACGACAAGTACTGAAACATACCAAGAAATTGATAATTAATTAAGACTATTATGCGTATAATATTTGTAATACTGTTATCATTTACATTAAATGAGATGTTTGCTCAAATTAACGATTTTTCACATTCTAAATCTACTACCCCAATCAGCATAGACACTCTTTATGATACTGAAGGAAATATTGAAGCATACGGAGAAGTGAGAGGTGAAAAACGTTATGGGGTATGGTACTTTTATTTAAAAAATGGAAAAAGCTATAAAACAATTACTTATTTAGAAAACAAAGAAGCTGTTGTGAAATATTATTCTGATCAAAAAATGACCTGGGGTGTTGAGCAGGATGCTATTCTCACTTCTCCTTATTTTGAAATAGAAAATAGTAAGTTTTATCTTTCGGGTTTTTATAATGCTTTATATGATAAAAATTACAAAATAACTTATCATGGAATTAGTCATACTTATTATCCTACATCAGGAACAATTAGAGTTGGAAAATGGGAAAATGGAAAACAAAATGGAGAATGGATTTTTAGATACCCTAATGGGTATGTGAAAAATAGGAAGAATTTTGCTAATGGTGCTTTGAATGGAAAATGGGAGACTTTTTATCAAGAACCAATAAAACAACTTTGGATAGAAGGGCAGTACAAAAACAATGCTAAAAGTGGTGTTTGGAAGATGTATTATAAAAATGGACAATTAGAAAATGAGGGGCATTTTAATGAAGATATAGATGCTATTTATATTACCTCTAAAAATATAGATTCTTTACAAAAGAAATACTCTAATACTGAACTAAAGTATTATCAAATGGCAAAACTTCCCTTTAACTTCAAAAGTGGATATTGGAAATATTACTCCAAAGATGGTGGTTTGATAAAAACTGAACACTATAAAAATGGAGAACTGATAAGTACGGAATAGCAACTAATATTCAATTAGGTTTAAGACCTAATTGAAGTCTGAAATCTTAAGTTATTTTATTTCTTAGACAACTTCTGAAAACTATTAGTCAATTCGTTTAATTTCTTTTGAGTAAGAATAAGATCAAGTAATTGATGAGCTACTTCTTTATCTTCATCATTTAACTCATCCAACTCCTTCATTTTTTGCACAAGCTCTTTATCGTTTAGTACAATTGAATCATCATCGGTTTTCATTCTTTCACCAAAAACTAACTCATCTATTCCTGCATTTAGGGCTTTAGCAATCTTTACCAACATTAAAACAGAAGCCTTGGTCGTTCCGTTCTCTATCCTGCCATACTGAGAAACAGAAATACCTGAGATATCAGCTATCTCTTTTCGCTCCAGTCCTTTAGATATTCTAAAAGAGCGGAGATTTTCTCCTATATTATTCAGTAACTCGTTGGAATTATCCATGCTCCAAATTTAATGATTTCAACGGGTATAATCAGCTAAAATGTAATAGGAATCATTTAAAAACTTTTTTCAATTAAATACATCCTTATATGATTTTATAAAAACTTCTATTGCTATATTTGCACAAACAAATAAGCTTTAACAAAGTAAATGAAAATACCAGAAATCAAACGCAATTTAACCCTAGAAAAGGTTCTTGGCTACTACAAATTAAAGCCTGATAAGAATAATCGGTTGAATTGTCCTTGGCATCCCGATAAAACACCCTCCTTACAAATCTATCCTAAAACAAACAGTTGGACGTGTTTCAGTAGCAATTGTGATGCAGGAAGTGGAGATGTGATTGATTTTATTATGAAGTTCGAGAAGACTACTAAATACGAAGCCATCCAAAAAGCAACAGCATTGGTAACTACCACTACCGTTGCAGCTCCATCCGTTCCAAAACCAACTGTTCAACCAGTTGAAACAAAAGAAACACAAGCTCCACTCTTAGATAGAGTAGCTGCACTCAATAAAGTTTTTGATTATTTTAAATCGGGCATTAGAAGAAGTAGTCCACAAATCAAACAATTTTTAGAAGAAAGAGGCTTAGACATCAATTTGTTAGCCTCCGCAGACTCTACACTTGGTTACAACAGTGCCCAAATACACCAAAGAGAAAACAGCCAATACATTGATAGCTATCTAGCCATTCATTTGTTAACCAAAAATCCATCAGGAGGCTACCGTGTTTTTGCTAAAAACTGCATTATTTTTCCTTTAAAAAATCAAGAAGGACAAATCGTTAGTATGTATGGGCGGAGCATCTACGACAACGACAAAGCCAAACATTATTATCTCAAAAATACCCAAGGCTTATACCCCTCTTATCCTCCAAAGAATACTAAAAAGCTGATTATTCCTGAATGTATCATAGATGCAGCAACATTGTTACAAATACCTTCTATCCTTAAAAAATATAGCTTATTGGCAGCTTACGGAACAAACCGTTTAACTCAAGAACACATCGAGGCTATTCAGCAATTAAAAAAACTCGAAGAAATTATTTTATTTTTTGATGGAGATGATGCAGGTCGCAAAGCAGTAGCCAAATATGCCCAAGAACTTCACTTTTTATTGCCCGGTGTAATCATTAGTCATGTGAACACTCCCGAAGAAGAAGACATCAATAGCTTGTACACCACCTATGATGGAGAATGTTTAGAAACGCTTATCAACGAACGTAAAATCAGTTATAATCCTTCTAGTGAAACAGGCATTACCATCCAAGCCGTTGAATCCATTAATGCTCCGAAATTTAATAGTAGTAATCACGAAGCATTAACCTATGAAACCAAAGAACTAGACATTACGGTACTTGGAGGCATCAAAATAAGTGGATTAGAGCGAATGAAAGTCACCCTAAAAATACAAGTGAAAGCCTCTCATTATGCCCCTTTGAGACAAATATTAGATTTATACAATAACGATCAACTTACCCGATTAATCAAAACCCTCAACGAACAACTGGATGTACAAACAGAAATAGCACGTCAAACATTACAGGATTTAATCGAACAATTAGAAAACTATCGGATTAATCGCATCAATCAAATGCAGCCACAACAGGTAACAAGCACTACCATTACTCCCCACGAATTAACCAGTACAGAAAGTTACCTGAAAGAAAAAAACTTGATGGAGCGAACAATGGAAGATTTAGGAAAAACAGGCATTGTTGGCGAAATCAATAATCGGATCATCATGTACCTCGTGTTTTTAAGCAGAATAACAGATGAACCCTTACACATTATCAGCTTTGGAGCAAGCGGAACAGGCAAAACCCACTTGCAAGATGGTATTGCAAAATTGCTTCCTGAAGAAGCGAAACTGGAAATTACCTCCATTAGTGGAAATGCCCTTTACTATTTACAAGATGGAGAAATCGCCAACAAAGTCCTGATCATAGAAGATATGGACGGTGCTCAGGAAGTGCTTTACCCTTTACGAGAACTGCAAACCAAACAAAAAATCACCAAAAGAGTGAGCATCAAAGACAGTAAAGGAACATTAAAAGCAATCAACATTACTGTTTATGGTCCCGTATGTATTGCAGGATGTACCACCAAAAACAAAATCTATGAAGACAATGCCAATCGAAGCATCCTCATTTACATAGATGGAAGTGCCGAACAAGACGAACGAATCATGGCTTACCAACGGGCAGCATCCGCAGGAAAAATCAATAAA
Organism: Flavobacteriales bacterium; assembly: GCA_029262915.1. Lineage (GTDB taxonomy): Bacteria > Bacteroidota > Bacteroidia > Flavobacteriales_E > Vicingaceae. The sequence continues at coordinate 4,442 of JAJCYN010000258.1, read as the reverse complement.
GAAGAAGAATTAAAATATCGACAAATCTTACGCAATGTGCAACGTACACTAAAACCGATTAAAGTAGTCAATCCTTATGCACCAGACTTAAAAATCCCGCTTAAAACCAAGAAGAAACGTAGAATCAATGGTATCTATTTACGCTTTATTGAAATCATTACCCTCTACCATCAATACCAACGGACAATGTCCGTAGATAAAAATACTGGAGAGAACTTTATTGAAACCACCATAGAAGACATTGCTTGGGCAAACCAACTCATTAAAGATGTACTCCTACGAAAAGCAGACGAGCTGACTGACCCTTCCCGACACTTTTTTGAACGCATCAAGAAATGGTTGAAAGATCATAAAAAAGAACAATTTAAAACAGCAGAATTAAGAGTAGAGTTGCAAGTATCGGCATCCAGTTTAAAACGGTACTTGCCTGAATTACTCAATTGCGGACACCTTAAAATAACAGGAGGCAACAAAACAAGAGGTTACACCTATGAAGTAACCAGTTATGAAGAATATCAAAAATTAAAACATTCCATAGACTATCTACTGGATAAATTATTAGACCAAATTAAGCGAAAAAAGGAAGGCGTAATTGCTTGAGTGGTTCGAGTGGTTCAGGGTGGTTCATTTATCAAAACAGACCACCAAACCAACTTAATATCAATAAATTACCCCTTGTGGTCTGCTCAATTAAAGAAAGGTACACATGAAAAAATTAAACTTAGAATACAGGGAATATGTTCGGTTAGAACACAGCTTTAGAGAATGGTTAGGCGTACTCGGTTATGCCAACACCAGTGTGTATGGAATGCCGAACAACATCAGAGAATTTTTATGTTGGTTAGAAGGCAAAGGCATTATGGACATTACCAGCATCAATGCGGAATTAATAGATGACTACTTCGAGATGCTTCGGCACAGAAAGAACTTACGCAATGGCAGTGGGTTAAGTAATAATTACATTGCCAAACACTTGCAAGCCATCAAAAGGTTCAGCACCTATTTACGACAAACCGAACAAGGAGGTTTTTTAGTAGAAGTAGTTACTCCTAAACAAGTACGCAACATCAAAGACATTCTTACGCTACATGAAATACAGCTTCTCTTTGATGCCACCGAAGATGATGTATTAGGATTAAGAGATAGAGCATTACTAAGTGTTTACTATGGTTGTGGATTACGCAGAAATGAAGGGGTGCAACTCGATGTCAACGACATCCTTTTTGACCGACAAATGCTCTACATCAGAAAAGGGAAAAACTATACCGAACGCTATGTTCCAGTAAGAGAAAAAATAACAAGATACCTTGCTGATTACATTAAAAGTGGACGAGCAGGGCTACAAAAAAGCAACAAAACTACCGAAGCGTTCTTTTTAAGTGCCAGAGGAGAACGCATTAACGGGCAAAGTTTACTGCTTCGGTTCAAACAATTACAGGAAAAAACAGGCAATGAAAAACTCATACAAAAAGAGGTGGGCTTGCACTCGCTTCGCCACAGTATTGCTACTCACCTATTAATGGGAGGAATGAAACTCGAACGAATCGGTCAGTTTTTGGGGCATAAAAGCATAGAGAGTACTCAAATCTATGCTCATATCGCAGAAGAGCAGTCAATGACTGCGGATGATTATTAATTAAGAAAGAATTACTAGGAATAAAACAATTAAAAATGGATGATTTTAAGGAATATTTAAGTGGACACAGTAAAAGCCTTACCGAAGGCTATGTTTGGCGAGTACGCTTATTTTTAGAATGGTTAGCCGAATTTAACGTTCAACAAGAAGATCTACAGTTGGGACACTTCCAAGGATATATCAGCCATTTACAAGAAGAAGATAATAAAGAATACAAAATACGACTGAGTATATCTGCATTAAGGAACTATGGATATATGCTAGTATTGAATAACAAAGCCAACGAAAAACTGGCAATGGAGTTGTACATCAAAGGCATTTACAAAACGCCTTTCCCATCACTTTTTGAATGGAACGAACTCGAACAAATGTACCATGACTTTAATACCCCTGGCATTGTTGGACAACGCAACAAACCTGTACTCAATCTTATCATTTACCAAGGTATTACTCCTGAAGAAGCGATTAACCTTTGTCCTGAACACCTTAATCTCACAAAGAAAACGTTAACCATTCCTGACACTTACAAAGGAAAGAGCAGAGTGATCCCCTTAGAAAATCATCAAATCCCTTTATTAGATGATTACCTGCATCATGTTCGTCCGAAAATACTCATCATTGCCAATAAAGAAGATGAAAGACTTTTCATCACCACAAGTGGCAACCCCAAAGGAAAAAACATTACCGACAACTTGCTGACTTCACTCAAAAGTAAGTACCCTCAAATTATCTCCTATGCACAAATCAAAGCAAGTGTATTGTATCATTGGTACACCCAATATGGATTAGACAAAACCATCGAAATGGCAGGACACGAATACATTAATCAACTCATTAATAAATAAGTGAACGATGGAAAACCTTGACAATTACCTCAAAAAACACAGTCCCAATATCCAAGTGAAATATAAAAAAGACATCGAATTGTTTTTAGAATGGGCAGTTCCTTTTAAACTTCAGGAGAATGAGTTTTGTTTACAACACTTCCAAGGTTATATCAATCATATTCAAGAAAAATCAATTAAAAATCACGCCATCAGCATGGCATTAACTGCCCTTCGTCATTATGGATATATGTTAGTATCTACCGGAACAGCCAATGAAAAACTAGCAGCCGATCTGTACATTAAAGGCATCCATAAACAAGCTTTACCATCATTGCTATCCTATGAAGAAGTGTTGCGAATTTTTAAACAATGGCAACCTAAAGGAATAGCAGGAAAACGCAACAAAGTCATCTTAGGAATAAAAGTGTTCCAAGCCCTTACCGAAGATGAACTAAAACACTTGCAACCTGAACACATTGATTTAACCAATCGAAAAATAAAAATACCAAGCACTTTTGCAGGTAAAAAAAGAACCTTAAAACTCCATAAAATCCAATTAGAAAGTTTACAACATTACCTACTTAAAACACGATTAACCATTATGGCCATTAGTGAAAAAGAGAGTAATCAGCTTTTTATCTCTTTAGGAGAAAAAGAACGCTTTAATAACATTACCAATAAAATGCTCCAAGACTTAAAAAAGCAGTTCCCTCAATTTACCTCTTACACCCACCTTAGAGCAAGTGTGCTAGCTCATTGGCATGAGAAATATGGATTAACAAAAACCATTAAAATGGCAGGACACCACTACATACAGGCTGCATCTCAACTAAAAAAACGTTATTAATGAACTTTCAACAATACTTAGAAAAAAAGCAGTTAAGCACCAATACTATCGAGGGGTACATACGAGCATCCAACAAACTTTTAGAATGGTTTAAAAGTGAAGATTTAAAACCCGAAGATGTACGGTATGCTGATATGCTCACCTTTATCCGATATGCAGGAAGTAAAGGCAATAGCAAACGACACATCAATCAGCAACTTACCGTTGCCAGGCATTACTTTAATTACTTAACCAAAATAGGGAAGGTAAAGGATAATGTTGCAGACAACCTTTTTGTAAAAGGCGTATCCAGACGATTACCACATGATTTATTAGATGAAGAACAACTACAGGATATTTACGAAAAATATCCCACCAAAGGACTGGCAGGAAAACGCAACAAAGTCATCTTAGGAATGATGATCTACCAAGGGTTAAAAACAGAAGAAGTGGCTAAACTTAAACTAGAGGACATCCAGTTAAAAAAAGGGAAAGTATATGTTCCTGGAGGAAAAAGAAGTAATAGTCGTATGTTGCCATTAGCAGCTCATCAAGTACTGGAGATAAAAGAATACCTGGACAAAACATTACCTTTAATCCTTGAATTAGCAGAAAAAGAGACCGATAAAATCTTTACTTCTACTGGACAAAGTGTACGACTTAGCAATAGTATTACCAAATTGCTAAAGAATGTTCAGAAATATGTTCCTGAAGTAAAATCTGCTAAACAAATCCGTATGAGCGTAATCACACATTGGTTAAGCAAGTTCAATATCAGAGAAGTGCAGCACATGGCAGGACATCGGTATGTGAGCAGCACAGAGCATTACCAACTGACCAACTTAGATGATTTACAGAATGATTTAAACGAATACCACCCTTTATAAAACTCCTTTATCAACGGATCAGGCTTACTGTTATTAGTAAGCCTTTTTTTATACCCATTTTTTTCTTTTTCAACTGGAATTAGGGTCGTAGATATAATGGTATTACGAGCTAAAATCTGTATTATTGTATGTGTTAAATGGGAGCATTAAAGCTTACATATCAATCGTACAAACCCTCTCTATACTTAGAGCAGGAAAGAAACACTTGTTTGAGGGTCGTAACTAATTATGAGCCAACTCTAAAAAAGTGTAAGAATTATTACCCC
>JAJCYN010000257.1 GCA_029262915.1 Flavobacteriales bacterium | reverse complement strand
AGGAGCCCAGTCTATACCTTGATGTACTCTAGATTCGTTATCGGTTCCTAATTGATCAACATCAGAGGAATTATCATTACCCATCTGATCAACATCAGAATCATTAGTTAATCCAATCTGATCAACATCTGATATATTTCCGCTACCAAATTGGAATAAATCACTCGTATTTAATTGTGCAAACATAACTGCGCCACACATGAGTGTTAGTATACTTAATATATATTTTTTCATATTTTAAATAATTTATACCCTCCTAAATTAGGAGGGCTATATTGCAAAATTATTATTAATTACTTTGATTTACAGTATCTGTATTATTGTTTCCTAACTGATATACATTACTGTAATGACTGAAACCTGATTGAGTTACTGTACTCATATTCCAATTTCCTACTTGTAAGGTTTGACTATCGTTAAATGTTCCATTTTGAGTAGCAGAAGCGGTATTATGGTTTCCTCTTTGTTCATTATGAGCAAAGTTATCATCACCATATTGGCCTATAAAAGCATTATTATTATCTCCTACCTGATAGTTACCCCACCATATTCCATTTGCATCGTTTCGATTACCTATCTGATCAATATTAGAGATATTATGGTCTCCAAATTGACCCGTACCTGCATTATTGTCATCACCGATTGAAGAGCTTGTAGCATTATTCCAATCACCAAACTGACGAATTCCCCAGATTAAGTAAGTTCCTCCACCTAGGTTGCGATTTCCATCTTGATAAGAATCTGCCCAGTTATCATTTCCAGTTTGAGTTGTTTTGAATTGGTTATCAACACCCCATTGTTCAGTATGGTCATAGTTAAAATCACCATATTGTTGAACTAATGCATCGTTACTAAAACCATTTTGTCTAATACCCCACCAAGGACCATTAGTTACGTTACCATTACCTTGTTGATCGATTTCAGCTTGATTAATAGTTCCATCTTGAAAAGTTCCTGCATCGTTATCATTTCCAATTGAATTAGTAACAGAATAGTTATCAATTCCAATCTGATAAGTTCCCCAGATTAATGAACCTTCTCCTCCAGAGTTACCATTTCCTTCTTGATATACCAATGCAGTGTTGTCTGTACCATCCTGAGTAGTATAGAAATCATTTCCATTTCCATTTTGATGTAAATCAGAATAGTTAGTAGTTCCAAACTGTTCTACTTTTCCCCAGTTATTGTTTCCGTCTTGTAATAAGTCGGAGTCGTTCATGTATCCAATCTGATCAACATCAGCAAAGTTTTGATTTCCTAATTGATCAACATCAGAGTCGTTCATTTGCGCATAGACAAATGTCATACACAATAGCGTAAAAACGCTTAATAAAAGTTTTTTCATAATTCTTTAATTTTTAATTAATATTCGTTGTATGATTATCTTGGTAATCAATAAGTGATTACCTATATATAAATGAACTTTTTATAATAAAAAGTTCATATTTATTACGCAAATAGAGTTAGGGCTTGACGTTACAAGTAGTGAAGAAAAATACCTTTAGTGATTAGTTTGATTAGATATTTCTATAAAAATAACTATAAAAGCGTTACTAATCAAGAAGTTAAATTTGTAAGAAAAAGATTTAATTTTTTTGTAAGCATTTTCTTTCTTAATACTTTAAATTGAATAGCCAAAGGAATAAAAAAAGTCGCTCAACTACTGTAAAGCGACTTTGTTAAAAAAACTGTTAAAGTTATGTTAAAATTATTTAGTGAATAACAATTCACGGTACTTCGTTAAAGGCCATAATTCGTCATCTACTAAAAGTTCTAATTTATCACAATGGTATCTTATTTCATCAAAATAAGGCTTTACATTATTACAATAGGCTGCAGCTAGTTTTTCTCCAGATGCTAATTTATTAGCTTTCTTACGCTCATTGATCATATTTGTAATTCCCCGATTTATTTTTGCAATATGTTCGGATATTTGTTCAATAAGTTCCATCTGTTCTTTTGATAGTTTTTTAAAATCTTTCCCATAGATATCTTTTAAACCTTGAACATTTTCAATTAAAATATTTTGATATTTGATGGCTGTAGGAATTACATGATTTCTGGCAATATCTCCCAAAACTCTTCCTTCAATTTGAATACGCAGTGCATATTCTTCAACCCTAATTTCATAGCGAGCTTCTATTTCTACTTTACTCATTATATTAAGTCCTTCATATAATGCAATCGTCTTTTTTGAAACTTTTTCTTTTAGCGCCTCAGGTGTATTTTTGTTATTGCTTAAGCCTCTTTTTTTAGCTTCTTTTTCCCAAGCATCACCATAGCCATCACCTTCAAATCGAATTCGTTTTGAATCTTTAATATATTCCCGAAGAATATTGAAAATAGCATCATCTCTTTTCATATTCTTATCGGTTACTAATGATTCATCACTTTCTTTAAAATCAATGTTACCAAAGAGCTCATGTTCATTCATGGCATTGATGTACTTTTGTGTGTTCTCAGGTGTTCCATCAAGCGTTCCATTAATGCCTTCAGTTGCAATAATAATGCGCCCCTTTAAATTAAGTTTTTCGCAGAGCTCAAGCTGCCATTTCTTAATTTCGTTAGGGGTTTTGATGAAAACATATTTGTAGTACAAAAGAATCTTTTTGTTCATGGGTACCTGGTAACTTTAAGGAAATAAATTCACAAACGTAGATACGATCATGAGATGACATCAAAAGCCACTATATGATCATGATTATGACCTTATTTTACCATATATATTGGATCTCGTGAAATCTGGCAAAAAATGAGAAAAAATATAAAAAAT
>JAJCYN010000256.1 GCA_029262915.1 Flavobacteriales bacterium | reverse complement strand
TGATCGGAATATTTTTTTAGCAACTCATATTCAAACCCCATAGGATTACCTTTATAAATAAAATAGCTTGTAGCACTATAATTAATCAATGCTTTTAGTGTACCTGTATGTTGTATGCTATCTAAATCTTTGTAAACAACATTGTTTTTATGACTACTGTTTTGTATATCAGAAGTATTACATGTTATAAAAATTACAGAAAAGGAGATTAATATAAATGTGTAAAATTTATTCATATATAAGTACAAAGTTCTTTGGATGAAATTTTGTATTGCTAATTTAGTCGTTTATAATTTACGTGAAAAATAAGAAATAGTTATCTTTTGAATAGAATCCTTAAAATAATAGTTAGTATTTTCCTAGTTCTTTTTTTTACGATAGGGGTAAATGCGAGTACTTTAAGTAAAGGATTTGAGGCGTTAGAAATACATGATTATTTTAAGGCAAAAAGCTTGTTTTATAAAACTTTAATAAAACAACCAGCAGCAGCAGCTTATGGATTAAGTGTAATCTATTCAAGAAATAATAATCCATTTTACAACTTAGATTCAGCATTGCATTATGCTAAAATTTCTACTAATTCTTTTTGGGAGAAAACGTCTGAAAAACAGAAATTAAAATACAAGGAATATGATGTTGATACGGTTTCAGTTTGTAACCAGAGAGATGTTGTTGATGAGAAGTGTTTTGTTTTTGCGAATGAAATTAATACTATAAAAGGATACAATCATTTTATTACTAATAATGTTGGTGCATTACAAATTGAACAAGCTGTAACTAATAGAAATGTTCTGGCTTATAATGATGCTAAGACAACGAATACTTCTTACGTATATAAATTATTTATAGAAACTTACCCAAAAGCTGAACAAATTAATGAAGCTAAAGCTAGGTATGATAAACAGCTATTTAAAGAATATACCATAGACAGAACTTTAGCTAGTAATGTGAAGTTTATATTAGAACAACCAAATAGTTTTTACGTGAGCCAAGCACAGCAAAATATATATGAGTTATCTACAAAAAGTAAAACGGTTAAAGCTTATTATGACTTTGTTAAAACATATCCGAATAATCTTTCAATACCTAAAGCTTGGAGAAATATTTATAATTTATCCACACAGGTAAGAACATCTAAAAACATTAAAAGATTTTTAAATCAATTTCCAGATTATCCTTTTAAAGAGGAATTGGAACAAGATTATGCGTTAGCAAATAAAAAGTATTATCATATTCAAAAAGGTAATAAATGGGGGTTTGTAAATGAGCAACTAAAAGAAGTAATACCAACAATTTATAGTTGGGCTTCTAATTTTTCCGAAGGAGCAGCAGCAGTAATGTTAAATGGTAAAGTAGGGTTTATTAATAAGAATAAAAATACGGTTATTTCTTTTGAATATGATGAAGCAGAACCTTATGTTAATGGTTTGGCGGTTGTAGGTAAAAATGATAAATATGGTATTATAAATAGAACTGGAGAAATTATTGTACCCACTATTTACGATGAAATTGGGGAAACCGCACACCAGTTTATTTCTATAGAATTAAATGGCAAATATGGTTTTATTGATCGAAAAGGAAATCTGAAAGTTGGATTGCAATATGAAACAGTTGGTGATTTTAATAATGGGATTGCTTATGTAAAGCAAAATGGATTATTTGGAATAATTGATACTAATTTATTTTATGTAGTTAAACCAAAATACGAGTGGATAGACAATTTGAGAAATGATTTTATTCGAATAAAAGAAAACGGTTTGTATGGTGTAGTCGATGTTAGTGGGAAATACATCGTTCAGCCAATATATAACCAGTTAACAGAAGTTAAAAATGGTTATGCAATGGTTGTAAAAAATCAGTTGTACGGTTACATTAACCCAAATGGGAATGTTGTAATTGATGTTACATTGCCTTATTCTGAAGGAGTAATTAATTGGGGGTTATTTAATGAAAAAGGGTTTGCTAGAATAATCACTGAAGAAAATTTTGGATTGATAGACACAACTGGAAATAAATTTATGCCCGCTTTATTTGAAGGAGTTGGAGAGGTGTCGGATAATTTAATAGCTATAAAGAGACATGGAAAATGGGGTTACTGTGATTATGATACTAAGTTGAAAATTCCATACAATTTTGATTATGCTGCTGGGTTTATTAATGATTTAGCTTTTGTACAGACAGAAGGAAAGTATGGACTAATTAATAATAAAGGTTCTTATGTTATTGAGGCACAATATGAAGTTATGGAATGGTTTTACCATCAACTATTGCTAGTAAAATCAAATGGATTATATGGGTTAATTGATTTAAAACAAACAACTATTTTACCTATTCAATACACTAAAATTGAATTTACCTTTGATAAACAATTATTGCGATTATATTCAAAAAGTGGATTTGAATATAAAACCATCGAATCAGTTTTTGGAGAATGATTAGTTCTTTAAAAATATATTTAACTGAAAAATTAAAAGAAGAACTTCCTGGTAAAGTTGCACACATAGAAGCTGCTCCTTATAGGAAAGTTGATTTTGATTTTACTGAAATAGCTAATGCCAGAAAAAGTGGGGTTTTAGTCCTTTTTTATATAAAAGAAGGAGACCCGCATATTGTATTAATGCAACGCCCGAAATATGAAGGAACACATAGTGGGCAAGTTTCTTTTCCTGGAGGGAAAGAAGAAGAGTCGGATAAAAATATTGAATATACAGCGTTACGAGAGGCTAATGAAGAAGTAGGTGTTGTAATAGATGATGTTGAGGTAATTGGACAATTAACAGATGTCTATATTCCTGTAAGTAAATTTAATGTTTCACCAGTTATTGGATTTATTGATTATCATCCAGAATTTAATATTGATAATTATGAAGTAGAGGAATTAATTGAACTGAAGCTTTCAGATTTAACAAGTATTAAAGAGTTAGAATTGACTAAAATTAAACTCTCTAACAATGTAGTTTTAAAAGCACCAAGTTTTCTATTTGGTGATAAAATTGTTTGGGGGGCAACAGCTCTAATGCTCAATGAATTAAGATATATTCTGAGTGAATGGAAAGCTTAATTGGTTTGTGCAGACAAGTTTGGGTTAATAGGGTCATTCACTTCTATAACTGATGAGTAGTTAATAATTCCATCTGGCGAATCCCTTCTAATTCTATATGTTCTATCATTCAAACTATTTAAATTAACAGTATAACA
>JAJCYN010000255.1 GCA_029262915.1 Flavobacteriales bacterium | reverse complement strand
AAACTATAACTTAACCATTCTACATTTTCTTGTAATTGCAATGGATTAACATTTACTCTAATTACATCTTCATCTTTTCTATAAGCATAACTTCCCCAAGAAGTGGAATTTTTTGAAAAAATAACGATCCATTCCTCTTTACCAGGAATCATATGTAACCCATAAGTTCCTGCAGGAATGTTTTTTCCTTCAACTTGAGCATTATCACTAAACGTAATTACTGTATTGTCATTTGCTCCACATCTCCAAATCTTATCATAAGGCACCAATCCTCCCCAAATTGTTCTTTCTTTTACTGCTGGACTGTGATACATTATTGTCACTTCAGACAATCCAATTGTTTGTTTCACTTCTGCTTTCTGGCTACCTCGTGGAGTTGTTAATCCATTTTGAGCAAAAGCGAAACAGCTTATAGAAATAATTGTAAATAATAAAGTTACTTTTTTCATAATTATAATTTTTAAGGTTTACTCAAATGTATGTCCTTGCACTAAAAAAATAATTACCGTTCATCATAATTCACAGCTACTAAACGACAAATTAATATTTTCCTACAAACATTAATTTACATTTGTAACACACTCAATTGGCTGTAAATAGCCATTAAAACAATCTAAAATGTTACAATCTTACACAATAACAACTAGTATTTAAAAAATAAAACTTAAAATATTCTTTATCAATAACTTAATTATCTTTAATTAAACTAAAAATTAAATACTTATTTACCTTTAATGACTATTTTACATCTGTAAATAAGTTTGTAATCAATAATTATTTACATTTGTAACAATTATGATTTTTTACATTTGTAACCCTTGAATTATGCAATTGACAGATCGTTTTAAATACCTAATGAAACTAAATAATTTGTCAGCTTCTGCTTTCGCTGAAAAAATTGGGGTCCAACCTTCGAGTATCTCACACATTCTTTCTGGAAGAAATAAACCAAGTTTAGAATTTGTAGAAAAAATATTAACCCAATTTCCAAATGTTAGTGCCGATTGGTTAATAAATGGCAATACCAAAATTGAGGCATCTCCAAAACCAATGGAAGTTAAAACTAAAAAAGAATCCCCTCCTACTCCATCCTCATCAAACAAGCAGGTAAAAAAGATTGTTATTTTTTATACCGACAATACTTTTGAGGAAATTATTAAAGAGAACTAATTCATAATGGTATCTTTGCACAAAATAATTTGATGTACAGATTTCTTATAAAACCTCTTCTGTTCTCAATGCAGCCTGAGAAGGCGCATTATTTCGCCACTAGGCTTTTAACATTTTTTTCTGCTATTCCTGGTATTCCTGCTTTAATTAGAAGTCTTTATAACTTTAAACACCAAAAGCTAGAGCGTAAGTTATTCGGCTTAACCTTTAAAAACCCTGTAGGATTAGCTGCAGGATTCGACAAAGATGCTCGATGGTACAATGAATTAGCCCATTTAGGCTTTGGTTTTATTGAAATAGGAACCCTAACTCCAAAAGCACAAATTGGAAATCCACAACCTCGTTTGTTTAGAATTACAGAAGATGAAGGATTAATTAACCGAATGGGATTTAACAATTTAGGAGCTGAAGATGCAATTAAACGCTTAAAGAATAGAAAAACAAACATTATTATTGGTGGAAACATTGGAAAAAACACAGCAACGAGTAATGACAAAGCTTTAGGTGATTATGTTTTCAATTTTAACACACTTCATGATTATGTTGATTATTTTGTAGTTAATGTGAGTTGTCCGAATGTAAAAGATTTAACAAAATTACAAGACACACCATTTTTGTTGAATTTATTGGGTGATTTAAAACACATTAACACAACAAAGGATAAATCAAAACCAATTTTATTAAAAATAGCTCCTGATTTAAACAATTCTCAGTTAGATGAGGTTATTGAAATAGTTGCTCAAACAAAAATTGATGGAATTATTGCAACCAACACTACCACATCAAGAGAAAATTTAAAAACGGCTCCTAGCAAAATAAAAGAAATTGCTAATGGAGGATTAAGTGGTAAGCCCGTTTCTAAACGTGCCACAGAAGTAATTAAATATTTATCAGAAAAATCGAACAAAGCATTTCCTATTATTGGTGTTGGAGGAATTCACAGTCCAGAAGATGCTATTGAAAAATTAGAAGCTGGTGCTGATTTAGTTCAAATTTATACTGGATTTATTTATGAAGGGCCTAGTTTAATTAAGGAGATTAACAAGAAAATCGTTGAACACTATGGTTAAAATTATTGAATGTCCTAGAGATGCGATGCAAGGTTTACATGATTTTATTCCTACCAATGTAAAAGCTAAATACATTAACCAATTGCTAAAAGTTGGTTTCGACACAATCGATTTCGGGAGTTTTGTTTCTCCTAAAGCCATCCCACAACTAAAAGATACCGCAGAAGTCTTAAATCAACTCGATTTATCTTCTACTAAAAGCAAATTATTAGCCATTGTTGCCAACCAACGTGGAGCTATAGACGCCTGTAATTTTGAAGAAATCAATTACTTGGGATTTCCTTCTTCTATTTCTGAGACCTTTCAGCAGCGCAATACCAGTTCCTCTATCGAAGAATCTATCCTTCGAGTAGCCGATATTCAAAATTTATGTGTTCAAAACAAAAAAGAACTGGTTGTTTATATTTCTATGGCTTTTGGAAATCCTTATGGTGATGAATGGAACGCTAACATTGTAATTGAATGGACGCAACAACTTTCCAAGTTAGGTGTTAAAACCATTGCATTATCTGATACAATTGGAACTTCAAATCCAGAAACCATTAGTTACTTATTTAGTAATATTATTCCAGAATTTAGTAATGTGGAAATTGGAGCTCATTTGCACACTACACCAGACTCCTGGGAAGAAAAAGTGAATACTGCCTATAAAAATGGCTGCAAACGATTTGATGGAGCAATTAAAGGCTTTGGTGGTTGTCCTATGGCTACAGATGATTTAACGGGTAATATGGCAACAGAAAACATCATTCAGTACTTTAATCAAAATAATATAAATACAGGTTTAAACGAAGAAGCATTTAATCAATCAATAATTGATGCTCTCAACGTTTTTCCTATTTAAAAATAAACAATATGCTTGTAAGTGAATTTAGTGAAACGTGTCAATTGTACGCTGGTTTTCAAATTTGGGAAATAGAGAATATTAATGCTTTTTTTGATGGAAACTTAGTATTAGCAACTATTTTTAAAGATCATTATAACATTTCCGTAGATGAATTAGAAGAAAAACGTAGTGAAATTGAAGAAACAGACCTTCAGATTATTACACAACTACTCCGCTTGGTTGATGATAAGTCTTTTTTCGTCTTTACCCTTCACGATGAAAATCATTTGGAATTAGTTAAAATGCAACAACTTAAAGTAATGAACTTTGGTATTGACATAAATGATGTTAAAGGTGATCGTGTTTATGTGGTCATTATGGATAAAAAGAAGTAATTACAATTGTCTCTTCTTTTTTTGAGCACATTTTACAACTTTAGCAGACCAACCCTCCTCAAAGTCAATGTTTTTCTTAAAGAATTTTTCTCTAGGCTCTTCCTCATCTACATCTATTATTGATGCTCCCAAAGTAAATGCTGCAACAGCAGTAGCTACAAGAACAAGCGCACCTTCTCCCACTACTCTAGATGTTTTTGTATAAGCAACTATTCTAAAATCGTTTACATTGTACCCAACTATTTCATAATTACTTTCTCTTTCTTCTAATGCATCTTTCTTAGGCCTTTCTTGCTCTACAAATAAACTATCGGGTGTAATTTTTGTGATAACTCCCTTATTCCAATCCTCATTATGTTTTATCACAAAAGAGATTTTTTTACCTTCCTCTATGGTTATGGGCTTCTTCTTTTCTTTCGAAAATTCTAAGCAATAAACTTGGTACGCCATAATATTCGCATACCAACCTTCTTCAAAATTGATCTCTTTTTCATAAAAATGAGCAGATACTTCATCCTCATCATTCCAAAAATCAATCGGAAAATACGCTCCAGAATATGCAGCAGCAGCAACATAGACAGCCACAAGGCTAGTTGCCAAAACGGCCGTACCTACAATCCTAGAAGTTTTGGGATAAGCCAATATTCTAAAATCTGTTAAACTATAAGCCAACGTATCTATATAGATTTCATCTTTTTCCTGGGCCCATTGGTTAACGTTTTGTTCGACAAAAATGCTATCACTATCAATCCAAACTAAGTTACCCTTGTGCCAAACACTATCATTCATTAAAACATAAGATATTTTCTTTCCAATTTCAATATTTAAACTTTTTTTTCCTTCTTTAGAAAACTCTAAATAATGAGATTGTCCTTTTAATAAAGAGGAACTAGCTAGTATTAAAAGAAATAAGACGAACTGTAATAAATTTTTCACAGGTATAAAATTACCATTTAAATAATTAATCTCTAGTTATGATTTCAGTCATAAACCTATGTAAATAATTTATTCTACATTTGTATTGTTATTGGTTGCCAATTTTGGCATTAATAGGGAATTAGGTGAGAATCCTAAACTGTACCCGCAGCTGTAAGCTCTGCACGTTTTTACAATAAGTCACTGACTATTCCGATAGCTATCGGAACTCGGGAAGACGTAAAAATAAGGAGTGAGTCAGAAGACCTGCCTTTAATAGTTGAATTTATTCAACAAGCTTTCGGGATTAAAGGCGAAGTATCTTTCTCATTGAAAATCTTCACTTTATTTCTTAATAAGAAACTGCAAAATGTAGTTTCAAAATTAATTTATTGTTTAACCTCATTTAAAACTTAAAGTGATGAGAAAAATTTACAAAATGGCAGGCATAGCATGTCTTGGATTACTATTGTCCACAATAAATAGCAAGGCACAAACAGTTTCTGACTTTGAAAATCTAACACTCGCTCCCAACTCTTTTTGGGATGGTGGAGACTTATCAGGAATTCATTCTAACAGCTTATTTTCAAGTTCTTTTACCAGTGGTGATGTTATTTTTCCCAATGTATTTGATACTACTTTTGGTATGCCAGGTATTTGGGGACAAGGGTTTGCTTATTCTAATATGACTGACAGTGTAACTTCTGGTTTTGGGAACTTGCATAGTGCCAGAACAGCTTCGGGGGTTAATGGTTCTTCCAATTATGTAGTTGGAGTAAAAGATGCTTTTAATGGCGTAGAACCTGTTATCCATTTAACTGGTGCAGCTGTAAACAATACTGTATCAGGTGTTTATATTACAAATGGAACTTACGCAGCTAATAGTATGCGAGATGGTGATGCTTTTGCCAAAAAATTTGGTGGAGCAACTGGTAACGATCCTGATTGGTTTAAATTAACTATTTGGGGATTTCACATAAACCTACCTCCAGATAGTATTGAATTTTATTTGGCAGATTATCGTTTTACAAACAATGCTCAAGATTATATTGTTACTAATTGGCAATGGATAGACTTGACTAGTCTAGGGCTTGTTGATAGTATTATGTTCGTATTGTCATCAAGCGATAATGGTGCTTTTGGAATGAATACTCCTCCCTATTTTTGCTTAGATAATTTTAACGACCAAAGTGTTTCAATTAATGAATTAGAAAAAGATAACCTCCATTTCACATCTTATCCAAATCCTGTTAAGGATAACGTTTATATTGATTTAGATGCAAATATTAGAAATATCTCTATTATTGATGTAACAGGTAAAACAGTTCTTTCTGAAAACAATTTAAAAGCAGGAATTCATCACTTTGATTTATCCAATATAAAAAATGGTGTTTATTTTATTAAAGCTATTGCTGATAACAATATAAAAATTGAAAAAATAATTAAAGAGTGATAAATCATTCATTATATCGTCATTGCGAATTAATTTTCACTTTTTGTCGTACTGAGCCTGCCGAAGTATTGTTAAAAAAGAAAATTAATGAAGCCTTATTATTGAGATTGCTTCATTCGTGCCTCATTCGCAATGACGTTAATTATTTTTTAATACTATTTATAAGTCTGGTGTTAGCAACTGATCTAAATGCTCAATCAGGACCTTATCCTCCGCCAATTGGGCAATTTGGTAGTACCGCAATGTTTAAGGATTCATCTGTCTTTGTTAGTTGGGCTACAAGTGCTATTATTGAAAGAGGTTGGCAAAATATTGCAGACACATCCTTAGGAAAGGTTACTGCAGGGAATGATACGTCTGCTACTGATAAATCCGGTATTAACGGTGTAGTAAGTTTAGGTGATGGAGGAAGTGCTACGCTGACATTTGCTGGAAATATATTTGATGGCCCTGGAGCCGATTTTGCCGTTTTTGAAAATTCATTTGATGGTTTATTTTTAGAATTAGCTTTTGTAGAAGTAAGTTCAGATGGGGCTAATTTTTTTCGGTTTGATGCTATTTCTTTAACAGACACAAGTGTTCAAATACCAAGTTTTGGAAATTTAGATGCAACTAACCTTCATAATTTTGCTGGCAAATATATAGCCCAATACGGAACACCTTTCGATTTGAACGAACTTTCAGGAATTTCAGGACTAGATATTAATAACATTACTCACATAAAAGTTATTGATGTTATTGGCAACATTGCTAATCCTTTCGTGAATTTTGATTCACAAAACAACCCCATTAATGATCCCTGGACAACGGCATTTCCTGTTGGTGGTTTTGATTTAGATGCCGTAGGAGTTATTAATTTTAATTCCGTTGGGGTAAACGAAATAAGGAATAATGTCATTTCAAATCTTTATCCAAATCCTTTTAAAGATGTACTAACTATTGATTTAAAAACACTAGAAAAATACACTTACAACATTAGTGATTTAAGCGGAAAATCGGTTAGTAACGGTTTAATTAATGATCTTAAGCATCAATTTGATTTATCTGAACTCAAAGCTGGCATCTATTTTTTACAGGTTATGTCTGACACAAAATTCTTTGTAAAAAAAATAATTAAAGAATAGTTTTGAAATCAATCGGTCTAATAATATTAACACTTATTCTCTGGCAAAAAACTTACTCTCAGATTGATACAATTAACTATAAAGCTGTTGAAATTATTGAAAATAAAACTCCTAAATCCTATAAGACTACATCTTTTGATTCTTCCGCTATAAATAACTCAGAAAATCTCTCTCAATTACTTTCTAAAAATTCAACTGTTTTCATAAAAACCTACGGTTCTGGTTCTTTAGCAACAGTATCTTTTCGAGGGACAGGAGCCTCACATACTAAAGTTCAATGGAATGGTGTTTCTCTAAATTCACCAATGAATGGACAAATTGATTTTTCATTATATCCTACCTTTTTTTTTGATAATGCAGCATTACATCATGGAGCAAGTGGACTAATAGATGGTAATGGTGCTTTAGGTGGAAGCGTAATTATGAATAATATAGAAATTTACAATAAAGGATTTTCTACTTCTCTAAAACAATCGATAGGAAGTTACAATAGTTATACTACAGCAGGAAAAATAATTTATTCTAACAATAAATGGTTCTCGGAAACTAAACTATACAATAATGTAAGCGATAATGACTTTGATTTTATTAATGTTGCTAAAATAGATCGTCCATTGGAAATTCAAGCCAATTCTGAGCTTAAACAATATGGAATTCAGCAAGCCATTTACAGAAAATTCAAAAACAGTTCCTTAGGTGGTCGAATTTGGTATTTCAACAGCAACAGAAATCTCCCACATACAATGTTTATAAATGAAAATGATGAAAATCAAACGGATGAGTCCATTAGAGCATTGGTAGAATGGAAAGGTTTGCGGAATAATTTTCAATATAAAGTAAGTATTGCTTTGGTAAAAGACGAGTTAATTTATGACAATAAAATAGCCAATATTTATGCTAAAAACAATTCTTATTTAATTGACAACAATATAGTTACAAAATATTACTTAAAGAAAAAAATTGCTCTTTCAAATAAGATCAACATCAAATATGAAAGTGCTACAGCAAATGCGTTTCTAAAGAAACAGACACGATTCAATAATAGTTGGCTGATTGATGTTACCAAAAACCTCAAAAAATTAACCATCGATTTTTTTAATCGTCTTATTATTATTGATAACGATATAAAACCAATCGCTCCCAGTCTAGGCATAAGGTATCAGTTGTTAAAAAAAGAACAGCTTTATATTAAAGCTAATGCTGGACTTAACTACAACTACCCTACTTTCAATGATTTATTCTGGAACCCTGGCGGCAATGAGAATTTAATTCCAGAAAAAGCACAAATGACTGAAGTTGGTTTAAGCTACTCAAAATCAACTAAAAGAATAGTTCTAAATACTGAATTTACTACTTTCTATTCTATTGTTGACGATTGGATTATCTGGCAACCTACTGAATTTGGTTTTTGGAGTCCAAGTAACTTAAAAAAGGTTAAGAATAGAGGAATTGAGGGATTGCTTTCTATTTCAATAAAGATTAATAAACTTAGTATTTATAGCAAAGCAAATTATGCTTACACAGAATCTACTAACCTTAATGCTAAAAATGATTTTGATAGCTCTAAGAACAAACAACTTATTTATGTTCCAGTTCATAAATTAAATTACTCATTAAGAGCTAATTATAAATCTTTTACACTCATTTACTCATACCATTATACTGGAAAACGTTTTATTTCTACCGACAACAACTGGTATTTGCCAGCTAATTTTCTTTCTAATGTTACTGTTGTTAAAAAGTTTAAAATAAGTGATAAATCTAGTCTCAGTACTTCATTCAAGATCAACAATTTATTCAATCAAGATTATCAGTCAATCGCTTGGAGACCGATGGCAAAAAGAAATTATTTGTTCAGTTTAACTCTACATATCAATTAATGAGGGCATTAGTTTCTATAATAGCAGTTTTTACATTGTTTTCTTGTTCTAAAGAAGAATTAGGTCCACAATGCATTGCTTGTGAAGAAAATATCATTACAAACATAAATAGTAGTGATGTTATCATTATTAACGAAGGTAACTTTGGTTTTGGAAATGGATCTATCTCTATTTACAATGACTCGACAGAACAAATTTCTCAAAATGTATTCCAACAAAATAATGGAGTCCCATTAGGAGATATTGTTCAGTCTATTATTCAATACAACAATAAAGCATACATTACTGTAAATAATTCAAATAAAATTGAAGTGGTTGATCTCAATAATTTTAATTCTATAGCTACAATAACAGGTTTTACCTCTCCACGATATTTCTTGCCGATAAATAACAATAAAGCTTATGTAACTGATTTATTTTCTAATTCTATACAAATAGTTGATTTAATCACTAACACTATTTCTAACAGTATTTCTACAAGTGGCTGGACAGAACAACTTCTGATACATAATGACACTGTTTACGTATGCGATATGACGAATGACAATTTGCTTTTATTTAACGCTCAAACAGATACTTTTGTTGATAGTGTTAAAGTTGGCAAACAACCAAACAGTATTGTTAAAGATCAAAATAATAAATTATGGATTTTATGCGATGGTGGTTTTAATGAAACTGCTCCTGAACTTATAAGATACAATCCTCAAAACAGAACAATAGAAACTACTTTTACTTTTCCAAACCTTTCAAATTCCCCTTCAGAATTAAAAATAAATGGAACGA
>JAJCYN010000254.1 GCA_029262915.1 Flavobacteriales bacterium | reverse complement strand
ATCAAGAAGCATTATATAATATGTTTGCTTCAAAAATGTTTGGTGTATGTTTAACCTACACTAAAGATCGTGACTTAGCTCAGGACATTTTACATGATGGTTTTTTTAAAGTATTTAAGAAATTTGATAAGTACAACAATTCTTGGAGCATAAATGCTTGGATAAGAAGAATTATTGTAAATACAGCTATTGACCATTTTAGAAAAATGAACCGAATGACTAATGTCGATTTTCAAGAATCGGTATATTTAGCAGGAACACACGATGAAGTTTCTGAGGCTTCAAAAACTGGAGATTTATCGGAAATTATAAATATGTTGCCTAATGGAGCAAAGACAGTTTTTAATCTTTACACAGTTGAGGGCTACAAACACAAAGAAATTGCTGATATGCTAAACATTAGTGTTGGCACATCAAAATCTCAATTGTCAAAAGCAAAAAGTGTATTGAGAGGTTTAGTAAATAAATATTACATCAGATAAAGAAGTTAAGAAAAAGGATTTGAAAGATATAGATAACATAGAGGATTGGTATAGAGAGGAGCTTAGCAACTACAATGTTGAGCCAGAAAAAAACGTTTGGAATTCTCTTTCTGAAGAATTAGATGCTGATGCTCCATTGACTGATAAAAACATTAGTGAATGGTATAAAAAGGAAGTAGCCAAATTAGAAGAAAGACCGGACTATACTGTATGGGAAAAACTTTCTACAAGATTGGATACATCAACTGTCTGGGATAAATTAGTTGTATCGCTTAATAGATACGATCAAATTATTTGGTGGAGAAATTTAGTTTTTAGAGGAACTGCAATTCTTCTTTTATTTGTTGGTAGTTACTTAGCTTATAATAACTATTCTACTAATAATAATTCTATTGCTAATAATGGAAATATAACTTCTCCTTCTGGCAATGTATCTGATAAAAGTTCACTAAATAATAATGTTGAAATTAATAGTCTAAATGAAAAAATCACCGTTTACGAGGCTGCTTATGGTAATTCATCTGATAACCCTCCAAACGAAAACAACTCAACTAACAGCATTGCTTCCGTTTCTGATAAATTTGACAATTCTTCCGATGTTTCTTCTAATGAATCAACAAGTACCCCTAGTGAAAAGTATGATGCCAATCAAACTGATGAAGGAAAAGTGAATGTTGCCGTAAAAGATGCTAAGAAAATTGTTACCCCAACATTATCTAGAAAACGTGGAAGAAGTAAAGAGAGTGTTTCCTATGCTTCACTAGAAAAGATAGAAAAATATTACAGATCTATTTATGTTGACCAATTGAACGAATTAAAAACTAATAATGAAAGAACTATTTTTACTGACATCAATCGTCATCAATTATCTGAAAGAGATGTTTCTCATCTTTATAGTAAAAGTGAATTTTTAGTTAAAAAGAATAAAAACAAAATTGTATTTAATAGCAAAAGATTTTCTTCTTACTTTATGTTTGGGTTATATGCCAGAAGAATTTATGTTGGTTTTAATGCCGGAATTAAAAAACAAGGTATTATTACTAAACTTAAAGAAAATTCTCCATTAGCTGAATACAAACAAAATCATTTACTTGATTTTGGAAGCAATTTTGGAGGAACTGTTGGGTTTATCGTTTCTGACAACTTTAATATAGAAACAAACATTAATGTAAATTCTACTTCTGGATACAAAAGAGCATTTGATGCTGAAGGAATTTCTTACCAAGAAAACTTAAATTTAAATTATACCTCCATTAGCTTATTGGCTAAAAGGATGAATAATAAATCAACATTTGATAACAAAGTATATTCTACCAATCTAATTGGAGGAGTTTATGCGAGTTATTTAAGGTCTGCTGTTTCTAATGCAAATGGAGTTTCTCGAAATTTAGATGAGTACAACAAAACTGATTTTGGAATAGTCTTAGGAATTGAGCAGGATAGATACATTACAAAAACGTTTGTTATAACTCCTGGTGTTAGGTATAACCAAGGATTAACAAATATTGCTAATGATAACAATCCTTTCAAATCTTCAAGAAACTTTTCTTTTGAGTTTAATTTAGGTATTAAGTATATTTTCTTAAAAAAAGGAAAATAAAATCCAACCTTTTTCTAGTTTAAAACGTGTTAGTTATAGAGCTTAAAACAACAATGACCTTATTTAAAAACATATTATCCACCGTTCTTATTGCAGGGATATTTGCATTACACCCTAGCTTAAATAAAGGCAATACTCCTATTACTTATCTTCAGCATTTTGTCTATGGAAATTCATTAAGCATCTCAACTAACAATATTATTGATAAAAACTTACTTGAAATAAAGTGGGTGTGCGAAACTCAAAATATCACTTGTAAGGATGTTGTTATTTTTAAGGATGGAAAACAAATTAACGATATTCCTTCTGAGAAAGGAAGTCAAAAATTAATTGTTTTTTACAACGATAAAAGAATTGGTGAAGTTCCACAAACTAAAGCAACGAAAAAACAAGCTCACCAATATAAAATTGAATTATTATCAAAAAACAATTCGTTATTTTTTAGTGGAGAAATTATTGGTCCATCACCTTATAAAGGACCACCTACTACAATACTTTCCGTAGCATCATTATAATTACCCACATTTAGAATGCCCACAACTTTTACAGTTTAAGCAACCCTCTTCATAAACCAATGAAGCCTCGCTACAACTTGGACAAACATTTTCTGCTGGTTTTGTCCCGTCAGGAATAAATTTTTTCAATGATCGAACAACACCTTTTTTCCAAGTATTTAATGTTTCGTCATTCAAGTGTAAGTTATTTACCATATCAACCACAAAGCTTAATGGCATACCATGCCTCAACACTCCAGAAATCAACCTTGCATAATTCCAATATTCTTTATTAAAGGTTCTCGATAATCCTTCGATAGTCGTTTTATAGCCGTGACCATCTTCGTACTGGAAATCATAACGGGTCTTTCCATCAGCAGATTTACCCTTTATTACCCAACCTTTATCTACGTGAGATAAAATTGAAAAGGATTCTTCTGCTCCACCTGTAAATATTTCATAAGGCCTGCCATCTAATAAGCCAATAACAGCAATCCATTTTTCACTTTCATTGTTAAATTTAACGATCTCAGCTTCTAATTTTTCTGGTCGTTTTGGTGCTTGAGTTTCTAAAAATTTATTGATTATTTCTTCTTCAGCTTCGTCTTTCTTTTCATCATCAGAAATTAATACTCCACTTCTCGAACCATCTCTATATACTGTAATTCCCTTGCACCCTTCTTCCCAACCTGTTTGATAAATCTCGCTAACCAACTCTTCAGGACATTCATTAGGAACATTAACTGTTACACTAATAGAGTGATCAATCCATTTTTGAACAGAACCTTGTAACCTCACTTTTTCTACCCAATCAACATCGTTTGCTGTTGCTCCATAATAAGGAGATTTTTTTATGATTGCATTTAATTCTTCTGCATTCATAGTGGCAACTTCGTCCTTATCAAATCCATTTACTTCTAACCAAGTAACAAATTTGTGATGGAATACATGATATTCTTCCCAAGAATCTCCAACATCATCGACAAAATCGACTCTTGCTTGCTTATCACCAGGATTTACTTTTCTTCTTCGCTTGTAAGAAACCATAAATACAGGCTCAATTCCAGATGAAGTTTGCGTCATTAAACTTGTTGTTCCTGTTGGAGCAATAGTTAACAACGCAATATTTCTTCTTCCGTATTTAACCATATCGTTATATAGGTTCTCATCCGCTTCCTTAATCCGATTAATCATCGGATTTTTTTCCTCTCTCATTGCATCATAAATAGGAAATGAGCCTCTATCTCTTGCCATGTCTACGGAAGACCTATAGGCTGCTAAAGCTAATTTTTTATGAATATCTGTTGAGAAACTTGTTGCTTCTGGCGTACCATACTTATAGTTTAGAGCAGCCAACATGTCTCCTTCAGCAGTAATTCCAACACCAGTTCTTCTCCCTTCAATGGCTTTGGTTTTTATTTTTTTCCAAAGCGTTAATTCAGTTCTTTTTACTTCTAAGTTCTCTGGATCAGATTCTATTTTATCAATAATATTGTTCACTTTTTCCATTTCTAAGTCAACAATATCATCCATAATGCGTTGTGCCATTCCTACATGGTTGTTAAACTTTTCGTAATCAAAAGTAGCTCCTTCTGTAAACGGGTTTTGTACATAACTATATAAGTTAACCGCGAGTAACCTACAACTATCATAAGGACACAATGGAATCTCCCCACAAGGATTAGTTGATACTGTTTTAAATCCTAAATCTGAATAACAATCTGGAATTGATTCATCAATTATTGTATCCCAAAATAAAATTCCTGGCTCAGCAGATTTCCATGCATTATGAATAATCTTATCCCATAATTTTTTAGCGTTAACCGTATTTGTAAATTTTGGATTTTCCGAGTTAATTGGGTATTGCTGAACATAATCAGCTCCTGATTTTACAGCCCTCATGAAATCATGGTCAATTCGAACAGAAACATTTGCCCCAGTAACTTTTGTGCCATCCATTTTAGCATCAATAAAATGTTCAGCATCTGGATGCTTAATTGAAGTAGACAGCATCAATGCTCCTCTTCTCCCATCTTGAGCAACTTCTCTTGTTGAATTAGAATATCTTTCCATAAAAGGAACAACTCCTGTAGAGGTTAACGCACTATTTTTTACAGCACTTCCTTTGGGTCTAATATGCGATAAATCATGACCAACTCCACCTCTTCTTTTCATCAATTGAACTTGTTCCTCATCTATTTTCATCACTCCACCGTAAGAATCAGAATTACCATCATTTCCAATAACAAAACAATTTGATAATGATCCTATTTGATAATCATTTCCAATACCCGTCATTGGTCCTCCTTGCGGAACAATATATTTAAATCCCTTTAATACATCATATATTTCTTCTTCAGAATAGGAGTTTTCGTATTTTTCTTCAACTCGAGCAATTTCTTTAGCCAAACGTCTGTGCATTTGATCGGGATTGTTCTCATAAATATTTCCTTCAGAATCTTTTAAAGCATATTTATTTATCCAAACATTAGCAGCCAATTCATCACCTTTAAAATATTTTATAGATTCGACTAAAGCTTCGTCAAAAGAATACGTTTTTGTCACAGTTTCGTCATTTTTTTGATTGGACTCCACCAAATCTTCTTCTTTTTGGTTAACAGATTCGCTCACTTGATTTAATGTTTTCTCCATTTCTGAAAGGGGTTTTACTAGTTTATTAAAAATAGAATTTTACTGCTAAAATTCCTTGTACAATTATAGTGCAGATTGGTCAATTTTATGACACAATTCATCTACTATATTTTTCAACAAGCAAGTTAATTTTTAATGATAGGCGTTTCAGCGATTTTCACGATATTTATTAACAACACTTTCTTAATTTCGATTTTTTTTGTATGGTAAAAAACGCTTCATAAAAAAGATATGATACACATCATAAAAACCTATTTTACTAAAAAAAGGAAACGTCAATTGTTTGACGAACTAATCAAATTTCCACCCTTATTTTTATCAAACGAAATCAGTAAATTTTTAATAAATTTGCATTCCTTATAAAACAAGAATGGATAAAGTAGTAGGAGTAGAATTAAGCCATCGATTTGCCCCAATTTCTGTTAGGGAGAGACTTGCCCTTAACAAAGAGCAAACTATTACAGCTTTACAAGAATTAAAAAAAAGCTACGAAGAGGTTTTTATTATCTCCACCTGTAACAGATTGTCTATTTATGCTTTCGGAAAAAGTCATAACGAAATTCTAAGTTATTTTGATCAACATGGTAATTACCGTCAATATTTATCTATTTTGCCTGATAGTGAAATAGCGATTAGGAACTTATTTTCTACTGCTGCTGGATTAGAATCTCAAGCAGTAGGCGAACATCAAATTACAGGACAAATAAGAGATGGTTTAGATTTAGGTAGGGAACAAAAAACGATAGGACCTGTTTTGGATGAGTTAATACGCCAAAGTTTACATACCGGAAAAAGAGTTCGGTTGGAAACAAATATTGGCAAATATTCTGCCTCTCTAGCAACTGTTGGTTTTGAATTAATAACAAAACACGATTATGAAATTTCGGAAACCACTTTTCTGGTTATTGGAACAGGTAATATGGCAAATTTGGTTACTACAGTACTCGACAGAACGAAAATCAAAAAATTATATGTTGCCAGCCATGATGAAGAAAGAGCTAAAGAAATGGCCAATGAATGGAATGGCGAACCTGTAGATATTGAAAATATGCACCAAGCACTCTCTGAAGCAAGTGTGATTATTGGTGGAACACAAGGAGAGATAAATTTATTACACGAAGAAACAATGGCAGAAAGCAAGTGTCCTAGAGCCAAATTTGCTTTACAAACGGGAATAGCTAAGCTTTTTATTGACTTTGGCGTTCCTAGAAATTTTAATCCCTCATTAAAAGAAGATTCTAACATTACCTTATATGACTTGGATGACATCAAAAAAATCACTTATAATGGTTTACTAAAAAGATATGATGAAATTCCTCAAGCTAGGCAAATTGTAAATGAAGAGTTAGATTGGTTTATGGTTTGGTTGAGAAACCGAAAAGTTGCTCCAGTTATTGAAGCTTATTGGAATAACATGGAAGACATTAAGGATGAAGAATTAAAATGGTTACTTCCTAAATTGGAAAATGTAGACAAGCATACTGAAGAATTATTACAACGATTTACTCATCGTTTATTAAGAAAAATATCCAATCCTACCATAGAAGGAATTAAACGAATTGCTCAAAACTTACACGAGCAAGATAATCCTATAAATACGGCAAAGCAAATTTTAGATGTTCAGGGAATAGATATTTTTGTTCCTAAGAAAAAAATTATTGTAGGGACAAGAGGAAGTAAATTAGCCTTAACTCAAACCAATTGGATTATTGACCAACTAAAAAAAATACAGCCCGACTACGAATTTGAAACAAAAATTATTCGCACAAGCGGAGATGATGGTGAAATTGATGTTGTGGGAGCGTTTACTTCAGCATTACAGCGTTCTATGCTTGCTGGAGAAATTGATATTGCCATTCATAGTTATAAAGATATACCAACAGAAGGTGTTGTTGGCTTGAGAGTTGTACCTGTTACTGAACGAAGAGATGTAAGAGATGTTTTGATTTCAAAATCTGGAAAAAACCTACAAGACTTACCTTCAGGTGCAGTTATTGGAACAGGAAGTTTAAGAAGAAGTGTCCAATTACAACAAATAAGGCCAGACCTAGAATATAAATTTATTCAAGGAAATGTAGATAGTCGAATTCATAAAATGGAAACAGAAGGGTATGATGCTATTGTGTTAGCTGCAACAGGTTTAGAAAAAATGAATATGCTAGATATAGCAACAGAAATTTTTGAAACTGATGTTATGATTCCAGCAGTTGGACAAGCTATTTTGGGAATTGAATTAATTGATAAAACGGGTTATATTTTAGATTTGGTAAAGCAGTTAAAACACGAACCTACCAAAAATGCTGCTGATGCTGAAAGAGCTTTCTTAATTGCTTTAGGTGGAGGCTGCAATACACCAATTGCCGCATATGCTCAAGCAACAAGTACTAAAATAACTATAGAAGGTATATTTGCTTCTGAAGATGGAAAGCATTTTGAAAAAGACACTATTTCTGGAAAGGTTGAAGACAAAAAAATATTAGCAAGAACATTGGCTACTCAGCTAAAAGAAAAAATAGAAGCAAAAAAAAAAATAGTTTTAAGTGATATTACCACTTAAACTACTAATTTAAAAGAAACACATGACGAAATTTTGGATAATAGCAGTATCAATATTTATAATTACAACTTTAATTATTGCAAAGTTTACACTCAAAAAATTTAGATCTGAATCTGACGACAGAGAATGGAGATTATGGTCTGGAAGATCAACATATTGGCAACTAACTTCTTTATGTAGTTTTGGAATTACAGTTTTTATTATGTTCGCTTTAAAATGGATTAATGTTGTCACTTTTTAGTTTTAAGTGATGTTACCACTTAAAAACAAAACTGTTTTAATTACTCGTTCTGCAAATCAAGTTACAGAATTCATCAATCAACTTCAAAAGTTAGGTGCTAACACGATTACACTACCTTTAATTGAAAATACCGCCATC
Organism: Flavobacteriales bacterium; assembly: GCA_029262915.1. Classification (GTDB taxonomy): domain Bacteria; phylum Bacteroidota; class Bacteroidia; order Flavobacteriales_E; family Vicingaceae. The sequence continues at coordinate 1,908 of JAJCYN010000254.1, read as the reverse complement.
AATCAGAACAAACTGATTAATACTGAATATGATTGGATAATTTTTACGAGCATCAACGCGGTGCGTTTCTTTTTTGAGACAATTAAACCTGAAAACATTACTTCAAAAATTGCTGTTGTTGGAGAAAAAACTGCTCAAGTCATTAAAAAATTTGATCTAGATGTAGATTTCATTCCTTCTAAATTTACTGCCAAGCATTTAGCTAATGAAATACCTCTTGAAGCTAATCAGCGAATTTTAATTCCAAGATCCAACCTAGCGAAAAATGATATTATAGATATTTTAGAAAATAGGAATTGTACTGTCGAAACTATTTCAATTTATAAAAACAATTCAATCAATTACTCAAAAGAAGACCTTGACGAAGTATTCAATCAAAAAATAGATTTTATCACCTTTACAAGTGGATCAACGGTAACTGCTTTTCAAAAACTAAAAATTCATTTAAATCAAGAAAAAGTAATATGTATAGGCCCTGAAACGGCTAAAATAGCTGAGCAAAACAATATTAAAGTTACAGCAGTTGCTAATCCTCATACTATTGAGGGAATGGTAAATGCAATTACAGTCATTACGAAGAATGAGTTATGAAGCAATCTTTCTTAATGAGATTGCTTCATTTATTTTTTTAGATACTTTACTTCGTAGCTTTTGTTAATTTCGAAAAACGTACTCAGCATAAACTCAGCTCTGCATGACAAAAAATTAAATTCGCAATGACGTACTAAAACGAAAAACAAAACACTAACAACTATATACTAATGATTTAAACTTGATGCAACTTATTTGAGATTTCTTTTGCTTGATGCCATTCAAGTCTAGGACCAAATTGGGTTACCACTTTTGATGACGCCAAAGATGCTAGTTTTCCTGAATCTGCAAAACTATGCCCGTTCGTAATTCCATAAAGGAACGCTCCAGCAAACAAATCTCCAGCTCCATTTGTATCAATAGCCTGAACATTATAAGGTTCAATATCAACAAAAGTATCTCCATCAAAAATCATTGCACCATTTTCTCCTTGGGTAATTACGAATCTTTTCGCAGCCTTTTTTAGTTCTTCTCTTGCCTCTGAGATATTGTCTTTTTCAGTATAAAGCATCGCTTCTTCTTCATTGCAAAATAATAAATCAACACTTGCCCCGACAACCGATTCCATTTGATCTCTAAAATACTTTACCATAGATGGGTCAGAGAAAGTTAATACTGTCTTCACTCCATTATCTTCAGCTATTTTCTTAGCGTACTTCATAGCATCCAGTCCATTTTCTGAAGTTACTAGATATCCCTCAATATACAGGTATTGAGAATCCTTAAGAGCGTCTTCCTTTATTTCTAATCTGGAGTAATTTGATGTAATACCTAAAAAAGTATTCATAGTTCTAGAGGCATCTTCAGTAGTCATTACCAAACACTTTCCAGTAATTCCTGATTCCAGCTTTTCATTGTGAAGGTTTGATTCTACTCCATTATCTTTTAGGTCTTTCTTATAGAAATCTCCTAACTCATCATTTGCAACTTTACAGGAGTAATAGCCTGAGCCACCAAATTGACTCACAGCAATGATTGAGTTTGCCGCAGAACCACCACATTGTTTGTTACTATTATTCATATTAATAGCATTTGAAACCCTGTTTTGATGTTCTTCATCGACCAGAGTCATCAGCCCTTTTTCTATATTATGATCCTGTAAGAACTGATCATCAACTTCAGTTACTATATCAACTAAGGCATTGCCTATTCCAAATACATTGTATTTTTTGCTCATTTCGTAATTGTTTACTAGTTCAAAATTTTGTGCAAATATATTGTATAATTGAAAACTTTCAACTAATATTGCCCACCGTTTACGGAAATTCCTCCTTAGCTCAGCTGGTTAGAGCATCTGACTGTTAATCAGAGGGTCCT
>JAJCYN010000253.1 GCA_029262915.1 Flavobacteriales bacterium | reverse complement strand
TAATGTAAACACCGGCAGATAGATTCCTAACATTTAGGCTTACTTTATTTGAATTATGTTTGGTGTTCTTAATTTGCTTACCAGTCATATCAAAAATGATTAATTCCTGTATGGTAAATTCAGAAGCTATTGTAAGCTGATCCTTTGTTGGATTGGGGTACAATGTGAGCTCATCAAAAGTAACTTCACACGTTACGGTATCTACATACGAGGCACATGTAAAACTACAATTGGGCAATGATGGATCGTTTACATAAACAGTTAGCGTAACATCGTTATTAATTTTATCTGAGAAAGTTGAGCTAGCTCTCAATGTAATGATATAAGGTTGACACCTCAAATTGGCTATACTTGGCCTCCATTTAATTTTTTTTCTGATGAAATTAAAAGCAATAGAATCTGCCAGAAAGGTGGCAGAATTTCCAAGTTCAAAAGGTTCGCCATAAGCAAGCAAATCCATTGAGCTGGTCATGCTTTCAGTATAGGCAAGGCTCAATTCTATACTATCGTTTGGAGCCATGGTAACACTATAATTGTTATTGGTGTCGACTGACCATGTAGCTAAACCTTGAAATTGGTTGATCGCAAAACTAGGTACAACAGTGATTTGAATATCTACAAGTACAGAACCTACCTTTTGACCATCCCTACATTCCGTTATTTTAATCGTGAAAACATAATCTCCTTGTTGTTGAGGTGAACTCCAGGTTATTTCACCGTTAATGGCATCAATGGAAAAGTTGCTGGGTAACGTATATCCTGGAATGCTTTGGTCAATTCCATTTTTTGAAGGTATTAATTCGAACGTAAGATTGTCTTTATCCATATCGTACGCAGCGAGATTATGTGTGAATGGTTTTCCCGTTTCCGCATAGAATACGAATGGTGCAAAGAGGTCAACCGAATTATTGAAACTAGTATCCATAGGAATAAACAGTTCAGCTTCTATATGAAAAGGCACATTAACAGAATTGGGAATGTTTAAAATGCCTGAATTTCTGTTAGGATCGTTAAGAGAAATGGTGTATTGCTTAGGACAAGTGTAGGTGTGATTTCCTATATAGGTGCTTTTTTGAATATTGTTTTCTACTACTTCCTGGCTAATTCTTGGTATATTGCTGATAATATCATCACCCCAATTTACTTCTAGTTCCGACCTATCGGCAGGGCTGGTTAAATCAGTATAGGTGAAAATAGTTATTTCGTAAGTTAGATTCGATAAATGCTTGTAGGTGATGTATCCTCCTTTGTTATGAGTAGCGTTAATGTTTAAATACCAACTTGAAAAAAGTATAAGGAGGATGACTATTTTTTTCATCCTCCTAAATTACAAAATAAAGCAACACGCTGATTGGGTAATAATAGGTTGTTTTAATGCCTCAAAAAAAGGATTCCATAATTTTTGGCACAGCATTTGAAAAAGCATAATTATTATTAACCAATTTGGAGGACAGATTATGAAAAAATTAAGTTTATTATTAGGAATACTATTTATTGGTTTAATGGTCAATGGACATGCGAACTACGGAAAATCAGATTTGAAATTAAAATTATGGAATAATTCAACATTTCAAATAACAATAGATAATCATAAGTTTAATAAGTCTACTAATGTAAATATAGGAAATCTCACACCAGGAATCCATCATGTTAAAATTACAAGACGAAAAAGAAATCATCATAACCATCAGTGGTTTCATCAAATTTTATACAAAGGTTCTATTAGAATCCCTAAAAATTCTGTTGTAAGGGCAATTGTTACACCTCATAGAAAACTTGAATTAAAAGTTAAGAAAAAGCACCATAGCTATAATTATGGTTACGGTCATTAACAAAACCAAGGTTGTAATCATTATGGAGAATGTAATTTTTCTTGCCAATCTAACGATGGTTATTCTAGTAATAATTTTGATGGATACAATTATGGAATGAACGAGCAAAGCTTTAATCGATTATTGAGAGCTACTGAAAATGAATCGTTTGATGATGATAAATTGGTAGTAGTAGGTCAAGCGTTAAAGTATAACAATTTAAGTACAGATCAAGTAATACTTTGTAAAACTATTTACGTTTGATTCTGGTAAGTTGGAAGTTGCAAAAATGGCTTTTAAGAAAGCAGTAGATAAGGAAAATTATTATTTGGTAAGTAATGAGTTTACTTTTTCAAGATCAAAGAATAAATTAAACGATTACATTAATAATTATCAGTCTTAAAATTCTGAAATTATTAAATCAGATGGAACTCACAACTATCAGGAGTAATTCCCATCTCTAATACAAAAGAGCTTCAGTGGAAATTGAAGCCCTTTTTTATGCCTAAAATTGACTAAAGTTTATAGGCTTAAGCCCATCTCGTTTCTCTCCAGTTTTTCTGAAGATCTTTAGATAAAAAAGTCCAAGCAACAATTCTACTGGTTTTATTGCCTTGACCCATGGGAATGGTTTTTACGGCTATTGCTTCTTCTTTTTTAAGTGCATTATAAATAGGCTCTAAATTAGATTGTTTAGAGATTAAAGTACTAAACCAAAAGCAAGAATCGGCAAACTTTTTACTCTCTTTTACCATGTTTTTTACAAACTTGTTTTCACCACCATCGCACCAGAGTTCTGTATTTTGACCACCAAAATTTTTAATGGTTTCAACCTTATTTTTACCCTTTAGGTTTTTTAGTTTCCGAGTAGTACTGTTATTAGCGTCTTTTTGCGAAGCATGAAAAGGAGGGTTGCAAATGGTTAAATCTACCTTATCCTCTTTTTTAATAACACCATAAAAAACATCTTTAGCATTTTGCTGAAGTACCAATTCTAGTTTTCCTTTTAAAGGAGGGTTATGGGCGATTA
>JAJCYN010000252.1 GCA_029262915.1 Flavobacteriales bacterium | reverse complement strand
ATTTTAGAATATAAGATAATTTTTATAACGAATAAATCAATTCTTGTTATGAAACTTTACTTTTATTTTCAAAAGTTCATTCCTTAAAATGAAAAAAGCCCCGATTACTCGGGGCAATTTTATAAGAAAAAGGTAACGTTCGTAATCCCTAAGGACTCCAAACTAACTCTATAGACGTAATAATTTAAAAAGGGTTGCCTTAGATGTCCTAAAAAACTATTTATATCTTATTTATTATTTAAAAAATAGCTTTTAGGAAGTGTTATATGGTCAAAAGTAGCAAACTGTATGTAGATAAATAATTCATCATTCAAATACGCATACATTCTATCAACATCATAAGGATGTATTTCTGCTGTTTCAGCATTAATAACCTCTCTATAATTAGGCATATGATAGATTACAATTTTATTATTGCCTCCTATAAAATCTTTAACTTCAATACTCATAAAAGGCGGTGAATTTACAATTGAATCTATTTTTTCTTGTGGAGATTCTTCGTCAATCATTTCATAATAAATTTTCTGATACTTTTCTATATATTCTTTAAACATATCAGATTTTATGTTGGAAATTGCCTCACTAGATCCTATTGCTGATATGGTATAATTATTATCATTATTATTTATAGTAAATGATTCATCTGGTGTTTCGAAATAATTTATTTCAATACTTTTTATTTCTTCTGGTAAATACCTAAAAACAACAGCATCTCTCCATTGTTGTGGATTAGTGAAAAAACGAGTGGTTAAATAAGCATAATTACCAGGTATGTACATTATAAAAGGGACTGAAGATTTTACTCCTTCTGTTTCTAAAATCATATAGGTTCCTTGATGATCTAAGGTTGCTCCTCCAACATAATATATTTTACTCGGTTTATCCGCTCCTTGGTATATTTCTACCTTAGTTGCACTTGTTGCTATTTGTTTTACAACATTATTAAATGCAGCTTTAGGCACAGGAGATCTCACATCAATTCTACTAAAAGTTTTCATTAACAACCTAATATTATCAGGTCTTGCCATATATTTACCATCAACTACCCACGTATTTTCTGATTTTGTAAGTGTTACGGATTGTCCTTTGGCATCAGTAATAAATATCTTATTAATACTAGCAGTATCTTTTATAGCAAAATCTGATTTTGCTCCTTCCATGTCATCTATTGTTCCTTGTTTTACATTATTCCTTTTAATGTAAAAAAAAGCAGCTACAGTAATTAAAATGATAGCTAATACAATTAATACTTTATTATTTTTCATAATCAAAATCTTATTTCGTAAATTTTTTCTTTCGGTCAAAGTAGTGAGCCATTCCAAACAATAGTATTAATCCAATAGGTAAAATGGTATTAATAATTTGCCAATCAGATTTATCATTTTTAAGTATTGTTTTATTTAACAAGCGAATCTTTAGTTTTTTGGATCTTACACTCATCAAGCCACTATCATCACATAAATAACCCAATACATTTAACATAAAATCTCTATTTCCAAACTCTTGTCGAGTATAACGATCATAACCTAATGGCAAATACTCTCCTGTTCTTTTATTTATTTGATTTTTAGCAACATCTCCATCTGCAATTACAACCATTTTATTTTCAACGCTTTCTTCTTTAAAATTAATTTCGTTAGCATCTTTTATTTGAGGTGTAATTCTATTTTTAAATACCGATTCAAACTTTCCTTCTAACAATACTGCGATAACTTGATGTCCTTTATTAAACTGAGTTTGATCTGGTTCAAAGCGAACCATATCCAACCCAATTCTTGTTGGGGCACTACTTACCTTAGAGTATTGAGATGTTTTTAATAATCCTGTTTTTCTAATTCCCTTTTTAGCAATGGTATCTATTGTACTTACAAATTCTCCTTTTAGTGCATTTAAGTTATTTACAATGGGATGATTATTTGCTGGTGTTAATAAAGGAAAGAAAAACCAAGGAGACATTTCTATTTTTGGCTGATTACCAACTACCCCAGTTGTAATCGGAATTGGCACAGCTTGAATATCTTGTACGATATTGGTATTTATTCTCACACCATAGGTAAACAATTGGTCATCTAAATTTAGATCTAACGGAATTGCCATCGTAACATTTACTGTTTGTAAACTATCCATACTTGCAAAAACGGGATCGACTAACCAAACTACTCTACCCCCATACATAATGTACTGATCAACAATAAACTTATCTTTCTCAGAAAATTTATGATTTGGTTTTGCAATAATTATCGCATTGTATTTAATCTTAACTGAAAAAGCTTTCGTACTATCAGTAATTACTCTTTCTGTTAAGCTATTTAGATTTTCATTCAATTCAATTCTATCAACAGTATAAAATTCTGACAATGATTCTGCCAAAGAAGCTGTTTCTAATTTACTTAGTTCTCCATGTCCTTCAATAAAAGCAACCCTAGGAATATCAATAGTTGTGAGATTATTTATAGCATTTGCAATTTCATATTCTAAAGACTCTATTGAACTATTTAACATTGACTCAGATTGTGCCCCAATTTGGCTTTTTAATAGCTGTACTGGTAACTCCTTTCCTCTGTAGCTAAATACAGCTCCTGGCCATATAAT
>JAJCYN010000251.1 GCA_029262915.1 Flavobacteriales bacterium | reverse complement strand
AGAAGAGACATTTCATGATATATTTAAAGATTGGATGAGAGCAGCTTTTAAAGGAAATGTTCCTGCTTTAATTAGTTGGTCTGAAGAAATTGCTAAAATTTCTTACGGAAGAGAGAAACAAAAACAATTTTTAAACTATGCACTGCATCTTTTTAGGGAAAGTTTAATAAAAAATTATGGTAATACAGATATTGAGCGAACCTCCGATAATGAAGAGGGGTTTTTAGCAAAGTTTGCTCCTTACATTCATGGAGCAAATTGCATAGAAACTATCGAATTATTTAATAATGCATCTTACCACATTGAAAGAAATGCCAATCCAAAAATTTTGTTCCTAGATGTTTCTTTAAAATTAACTAAATTGCTTCGTGTTGAAGCTCCTGCTGAGATTAACTAATTATTATTCAAATTCACTATTCTTCATATAAAATTTCCTATATAGAAATAGTATATTTGTTAGCTAAGAAACAATAAGTTTAACAATTCACGGTTTCTGAATAAGTAACCGAAAATATATAGATTATTAAATGGGATGTAGTGGATGTAGTTCTGCAAGAGGGTGTGGTACATCAGCAAAAGGATGTAAAAGCAAAACAGGCAGTTGTAATAAATTAAATGTTTTTGATTGGCTAAATGATATTGAGTTACCTCATGGTCAGAAAATATTTGATTGTGTTGAAATTCGTTTTAAAAATAGCCGAAAAGAATATTATAGAAATACAGAGAGTTTAACTTTGAATATTGGCGATGTTGTTGCTGTTGAGTCTTCTCCGGGCCACGACATTGGAACCATTTCTCTTACTGGAGAACTGGTTAAAAAACAAATGCGAAAACATAAATTAGCTTTCGATTCTGAAGAAGTAAAAAAGGTATATCGCCAAGCCAAAAAAACTGACATTGATAAATGGCTCGAAGCTCAAACATTAGAAGTGGATACCATGTACAAGGCACGAACTCTTGCTATTGAACAAGGGTTAGAAATGAAAATAAGCGATGTAGAATATCAAGGAGACAAATCTAAAGCTATATTCTATTACACCGCAGAAGGACGTGTTGATTTTAGAGAACTCATTAAAAGGTTGGCAGGAGAATTCAAAATAAGAATTGAAATGAAACAAATTGGTGTTCGTCAAGAAGCCAGTAGATTAGGTGGGATTGGATCATGTGGAAGAGAGCTATGTTGCTCTACTTGGTTAACCGATTTTAGGTCAGTTTCTACCTCAGCAGCAAGATATCAGCAACTTTCTTTGAACCCTGAAAAACTTGCAGGTCAATGTGGAAAATTAAAATGTTGCTTAAATTATGAATTAGATACTTATGTTGATGCATTAAAAGGATTTCCTGATACCAACATCAAATTAAAAACAAAGAAAGGAAATGCATTTTACAAAAAAATGGATATTTTCAAAAACATGATGTGGTATTCTTACCAAGATGAACCATTAAAATTTATTGAACTAAAACTCAATAGAGTTAATGAGATTATTGAGATGAACAAGAAGGATGAAAAGCCTAATGACCTAATGGATTTCGTGGAGTTTAAAGAAGTTGTAAAAGAACCTGAGTATGGAAATGTAGTTGGACAGGACAGTTTAACACGTTTTGATAAACCAAAACATAAAAAAGGTAACAACAACCGAAAAAAACATCATAAACATAGAAATAAAAACAGGAATAAAAATCAGCAAAAAAAGAATGGCTAATTTTTATAAAATAACAGGAATTCTTTTTTTGTTTTTAGGGTTACTTTCTTGTGATTCAAATAAAGTTTTCGAAGAATATGTTGAAGTTGAAAATGCAAATTGGCAAAAAGAGAATGTAGCAAGTTTTGAGTTTATGGCAGAAGATACTACATCAGCTCATAATTTGTACATCAATATTCGTAATACAGGGAGTTATCCTTACAGCAATCTCTATCTTTTTGTAGCAATGCAAGGACCAAATGGTGGTTTGCTTAAAGATACCGTAAATTGTATCTTAGCAGATAATAGGGGAAAATGGTTAGGAAACGGAATAGGAGATTTATGGGATTTAAAAATTCCGTATGTAGGTGGGTTTAAGTTTGCTCAATCAGGAAAATACATCGTTTCTTTAGAACAAGCAATGAGAGTTGAAGGTGGATTAAAAGGGATTACTGACGTTGGGTTAAGAGTTGAAAAAGCAAAATAAAAACGTGGCAAAACAAAAAAATACAACCAGCAATAAGAAACGATTCATCATTTTTTGGTGCATGGTGTTTTTACCATTTTTATTGTTCTATATTATGATGTTGGGTGCCAAAACAGGAACCTTAGGTTTTGATGAATTGCCTGATTTAGAAGAACTAGAAAATCCCAAAAGTAATTTAGCTTCAGAAATTATTACCTCAGATGGGAAAGAAATTGGCAAATATTTTCTTCAAAATAGAACCAATGTAAAATACGAAGATTTATCTCCTTTTTTAGTTGATGCACTAATAGCAACAGAAGATGAAAGATATAGAGTTCATTCAGGTATTGATCTTAGAGGATTAATTAGAGCTGTTGTAAATTTAGGAAGTGCAGGTGGTGCAAGTACACTTACACAGCAGTTAGCCAAAATGATGTTCGATCATAAGGCAGAAAATATTGTTGAACGAATTATGCAAAAACTCCAAGAATGGATATTGGCTGTTGAATTGGAAAAGAGGTACACCAAAAATGAAATTATTACCATGTACTATAATCAATTTGATTTTATTTATAATGCAGTAGGAATAAAATCAGCATCTAATGTTTATTTTAACAAAGAACCTATCAATTTAAGCATTGAAGAAGCCGCAGTTTTAGTGGGAATGGCCAAAAATCCTTCATTGTATAATCCTAAGCGATTTCCTGCAAATGCAATGAAAAGAAGAGAGGTCGTTTTTGCACAAATGAAAAGAAGTAAAATCATAACCCAAGAAGAATATGACTCATTGAGGGTTTTGCCGCTAAAATTAGATTATAAAGTAGTTGACCACAAGGAAGGAATAGCCCCCTATTTTAGAGAAACCTTACGCCTAAAATTGCAAAAAATGTTAGAAGAAAAAGATGAAGATGGAAAATACATTTACGCAAAATCTAATGGTAAACCTTATAACATTTACAGCGATGGTTTAAAAATATACACCACTTTAAACTCCCGTATGCAAAAACATGCCGAATGGGCTGTTAACGAATATATTGCTAACGAACTACAAGATATATTTAGCACACGTTTAAAAAAAAATAGAACAAAAAGATACCCCTATGATGGGGGGTACAAAGGGATAAATGAAAAACAGTATCTAGCCTTGATGAAATCATCAAAGGAAAAAACACCTCGCCATAGAATTTTAACGGGTAAAGAGTGTGAAAATTGTGGTAGAAGAGGAAAAAATGTAAAAAAAGAGGGTAACTTTTACCAATGTCAGGCAGAAGATTGTCAGTATAAGCGCTGGGCAACCAAAAAAGATTCTGTTGGTATTATTTTTAACACTAAAATTAAGATGCAAATCTATTCACATCATGGTAATATAGATACGCTATTGTCCCCGATTGATTCCATAAAATATTACAAAACTTTTTTACATACAGGATTAATGTCGGTCGATCCGCATACCGGATATATTAAAGCTTGGGTTGGAGGGGTTAATTTTCAAAACTTTGCTTATGATCATGTAACCAGTAAACGACAAGTGGGCTCTACATTTAAACCTATAATTTATGCTGCTGCAATTCAAGATAAAAAATATTCTCCCTGTAAAGAAGTTCCAAATGTTAGGTATACTTTCCACAAAGGCGAGCTAGGGTTACAAAAAGACTGGTCTCCTAGAAATTCTGATGGTGATTCTGATGGCTGTCCTGTTTCGTTAAAATATGCCTTAGCAAATTCAATGAATACGATAACAGTATGGGTAATGAAACAAATTAATCCTGCACTAGTTGTACAAAAAGCACGTGCTCTTGGTATAACTAGCCACCTAGACCCTGTTCCTTCATTATGTTTAGGTGTGGCAGACTTAAGTGTATATGAAATGGTTGGAGCAAACGCAACCTTTGCCAACAAAGGAGTTTATATTGAACCAACGATGTTTACTCGAATTGAAGATAAACATGGGAATGTGATTATTGATAGAAATCCTGAGACTAATGAAGCTATGGATGAACAAACTGCTTATGTGATGCTAGAATTAATGAAAGGAGTTACTAGTGGAGTTTATAATGAATGTAAAGGAAAAACATTGGGTACAGCTATGCGATTACGAGGAAGTATCTCTAAATCTAGACCTTATATTGGCCATCGTTATCCAATAGCTGGAAAAACAGGAACCACACAAAATAATTCTGACGGATGGTTTATGGGATTAACGCCAGATTTAGTTACTGGAGTTTGGGTAGGAGCAGATGAAAGAGCCATTCGTTTTGCTAGAACTCACTATGGACAAGGTGCAAATACTGCTTTACCTGTTTGGGGATATTACATGCAGAAAGTTCATGCTGATAAGAAAATTAATATATCTGATGGTGATTTCGAAAAACCTGATAAACCATTAACTATCGAGTTGGATTGTAAAAAACTAGAGGAAATGAATGGTAATAATATTGATTATAGTTCTGATTCTCCAGAGTTCTAAATAAAATAAAATATGGCAATAAATAAAGTAGTTGCAAACGCACAAGAAGCAACAAAAGGAATTGAAGACGGAATGACTTTAATGTTGGGAGGATTTGGATTGTGTGGAATACCAGAAAATTGCATTGCAGAAATGGTTAAAATGAATGTGACTGGAATAACATGCATTTCTAATAATGCTGGCGTAGATGATTTTGGACTAGGTTTATTGCTTCAAAAAAAACAAATAAAAAAAATGGTTTCCTCTTATGTTGGAGAAAATGATGAGTTTGAAAGACAAATGTTAAGTGGAGAACTGGAAGTTGACTTAATTCCTCAAGG
>JAJCYN010000250.1 GCA_029262915.1 Flavobacteriales bacterium | reverse complement strand
TGGTTATAATTGGTCGTTTCTTGAGAAGACAGGGTAGGATCGTGTCCAGATCCATCATATTGACTATCCCAAATAAGAGCTGAATTATTTAAGCTTCTCTGTTCAAAACCACCTTGAGCACCAATAGTAAAGTGTTGTTTGTCGTTAACTTGAATAATTCCGCTTAATGATAGAACAACATTTGTAATTCCTAATCCAGCATCACCCGAATCATCTTTATAAACAGCAAGTCCAGTTCCTAAAGAAAAATTACTGTTGCGTTTGTCCATCATTCTCATATCAAAAGAAGCACCATAAGTTTTATATGGGGTAGCGACTGACGACCATTGATTACGATAGATAATCATCGCTCGTTGATCTCCTCCAAAAACACCAGTCAAAGCTGGGTTAACAATTAATGGGGTGTTAAAGAATTGTGAAAAATGGATATCTTGACCATATATCTGATTTACAGAGAAGCAAGTTATTAGGATTATAATTATTCGGTTCATAGTAGCTATATTCGTTGAATTGTTTTATCTGACAAGTGTTACATTTCCTTGTTTTTCTATGGTTTCGTCATTAACCATTGTTGCACTTAAGTAGTAAACAAAAACTGCAGTATTCATAGGTTCTCCTTTATAATTTCCATCCCAGCTAGTTTCAACAGTATTGGATTCAAAAACTTTCTCACCCCACCTACTATAAACTATAAGAGAAACAGATTTTATGCCTTCACCTCTAACTCGAAATACATCATTATGTCCATCTCCATTAGGAGAGAAAATATTTGGTAAGAAAATGTGAAAATCACAGTTGTTGTTTAGGTCTTCAACGGAGCTAAAAGTAGATGATGAACATCCGATAGAGTCTGTCACAAAAAGTGTATAATTACCAGAAGGTAGGTTAGTAATCACAGGAGTGCTTTCACCATTATCCCAATTATAAGAATAAGGCAAAGCACCACCTGTAACTACTGCTACTATACTTCCTTGTTTACTAAAACAAATATCATCTTCTATGGTTAATGATATACTTGGAGTTTCATTTACAGTTATACTTACGGTGTCTGAACTACCACAATTTCCAGAAATGGAATAAATAATTTGATGAGCTCCTACTCCAGCTGATCCTGGGTCAAATGTTCCTGTTGTTGCATTTGTAATACCAATTCCAGTCCATTGCCCACCAGAATTGACTGCATTTAAGTTAAAAGCAGCATCTGTTGTGCAATAATTACCAGCGGGTGAAATACTCGCGTCTAAAACAACATTAATAGTAATTGTAATAGAAGAACTATCTGGACAAATTCCATTTGTAGAATAAATAACATTAAATGTTCCTGCACCAGTTCCTGAAATATTTACTTCTCCAGTAGTTGGATTTATATTTCCTCCATTATCTATCGTAAAGATTCCACCACCAATTCCTGAAATGGTTGCAATAGGATTAGGATCGGTAATACAAAAATTAGTAGCGGAATAATTGAACGTTGCATTATCGTTTGCGTTTATGGTAAGAAATACTGTTAACGTATCTTGACAACTTGAACTAGGTGTGGTGTAAAGTACACCATAAGTTCCAGTATTAGAAGTGCTTAAGTCTATCAATCCTGTTGTGTTATTGATACTTAGTCCTCCCGGTAAGCTTGTAAAGGTCCCACCTGCTGTACCAAGAATGTTTGCCACAGGATCTATATCATTTTGACAATAAGTAATGTTAGAGTAGTTAAAACTTGCATCTTCTGTAAGAGTAACCGTTATGAAAACTGTTAAAGTATCAGGGCAAATCGCTCCTGGAGTTGTATAAAGTATACCATATGTTCCTGTACTACTCGTTCCAAAATTAATCTCACCGGTTGTTCCATTTATGGATAAACCAGCGGGGGAACTTGTAAAGGTACCTCCATTTGTTCCTGAAATGGTTGGCGTTTGATTGGGTTCGGTTTGACAATAGCTTAGAGAAGAGTAACTAAATGTTGCGTCTTCCATTGGGTTTACAGTTAATGTTGTTGTAACTACGCTATCACATCCGTTAGCCGCTCCATTAAATAAGGTATCTACAAAAACTCCTGCGGTATTTTGAAAAGCACCTCCTAAGAGAATACTATCTCCTTGACAAATACTGGCATTTGCTGTTCCACTTGCTTTTGGTAATACAATTATTACAATTGTAGTGTCATCTGTTCCGGAAGAATCAGTGACTTGCAAAACTATGTTATACGTATTTGGGGTATTAAAAATAACGGTGTGAGGTCCTTGGGTATTTGCTGATGCCGGAATACCTCCATTAAAAGTCCAATTCCATCCAAATACATTATTTCCAGTAGAAGAATCAGTGAAAGTGATGGAGTCTCCTTCACAAACTGTTGTTCCTGTTAAATTAAAAGAAGCTTCTAAAACTGGAATGATACAAGGGTTGGTCACTGTAAAAGTGTCTGTAATAACACATCCACTTGAACCTGTAATTTGTACCCAATATGTTCCTGCTGTTAAATTATTGATGTCTTGAGTAGTGTCTCCTGTTGACCATAAATAAGAATATGTAAAAGGAGGAGCACCTTTTAGTCTTACATAATCGAATGCTGTTTGCCGTAAACTTGAACCACTGGCATTTGTCGTTATTCTTAATTCTATTAAGTTTCCTGTAGCTGGGACCGGATAGCAAAAATCTTGAAAAGCCGTAGTCAATGAAACTCCATCTCCAATGCCATCATTATTGGTGTCTTCTGCCAAATCATTTGCTGGGAAACCTGAAGGTTGTCTGAAATCCATTAAAGTGTTCCATCCTAAACCATCAATATTATATTCTAAGGTAATTCTGGTATTGGCATCTACGTTCATATTGTTCCTTCCTAAAGCTAATAGTGCACACATCTGTAGTCCTGAATAACCGTTAATAATAGTTGGATTAAATGTAACATCACTGAGCGTTGGAATGGTGCTAAAACCAGTTCTTCTCGCTCCAAAATAGAATGCTCCTTCTTCATTGGTTGGATTGGTAGAAAAATTAATAGAAGCATCATCTCCTCGCATAAAGAAAAAGGAAGTGCTTGTATTTCCTGGATACGGGTTAGCAATATATCGTGTGGTTTGACCGTCTGTTTCAAAACCATCGATTAATAAAGTATCTAATGTTCCGAAACCACTAATTAAAGGAGTAATGTCAATAGCTCCATCGTTTGAAACACATGTGCTGGTATTTGTTATAATTGAATTATCAATGATAACTGTTTGAGGCTGACCAACAAAAACACTATCGATAATACTACAGCCACTGACATCTGAAATGGTAACGGAATACATTCCTCCAGCAAGACTTGAAATGTTTTGAGTAGTGTCTCCTGTTGACCAAATAAAACTATATGGTGTTGTACCTGTTAGATTAATTACACTTGCACTGCCATCATTAGTACAACTTGCGTTTGTGGAAAATAAATCAAAATCTAATCTATTGCTACAAGGAAACTCAAAAAAGGAAGAGCAAAAATTAGTCAATGCGAAACTTGCTGATCCCGATATAAGAGGAGTTGAATAAGTCGTAAATCCACAACCTACACCCTGAATATTGGGATTGTCTATCCTGTGTAGAGTAGGTGAGCTTGACGAAATAGCATATAGTTTGCAATCTGGAGCTAATTGTAAGGCTTTCATATCAACTCCTGTAGTAGATACTTGAATTTGTGAAGCTTGAAAAGCTGCAACATTGGCTGCATTCAAATCAAGTTGAAATATTTCGCCATTTCTGCAACCATATAGGAGGTTTCCATTTGGAGAAAATTCGAAATTACTAAGAAAAGGACTTGCCGTAGCCGCCCATCGGTGGGTTAAAGTACCTGTTGAATTATTGAAATCATAAACATTTAAATCTGGATGAGTATTAACCATAACATCTCCTTGAGGAGACATATACATACCTATTGATTGCCATGTTACCAAAGGGCCAGTAGTAGAAATAACAGGAACCGGGTTTACTCCTACAGCAGTTACTTCATAAGCATAATAGTCATTACTTCCTACATTAGAACTAGAAGTAGAAGTAGGGTTTGATTTTTGAACTATAACCCAATAACCTGTTGAAGTTGCATTTCTAACTGCAACTAATTTTTCTTGAGTTTTATCTATTAATTGATTGTTCTTAGTAACTACATCACCTAATCCACCATTCAAGGTCATGTCTATCTCATGCCATCGTAATCCATTTACTCCGTTATTTTCCCAAATAGCATCAGTAGTAAAAAGAAAGTAATTATCAGGGTTTCCTGGATGGGGTGTTATAATTGCGGGTTGAACAGAAGATTGATGACCTAATAACCCTGTTCCGTTAGGCATTATATTGTTATTTCTGTCCCAAACGGTTGTCCCTTCACTATAAAACTGAAGGATACCATTGGTGTCACTTATTGAAGCAGAACCTTCAAAAGCATTCATTTGACTACCAGTAAAACTCGAAGGTAAACAGGTGAAATCTACAGCAGCTTGATTTCCAAAATGCCAAAAATTAGCACGTTTTTTTTCGTTGATTTGAGAATAAGAATTCATCAGAAACAGAAAACTCATCACAATAGTTAGTAGTTGTTTAGTCATAGTAGCGTTGATTAAATAACAATACAATATTATGATGCCCCGATGGGTGATGAAAAGGTAATTTCCTTATTGATTACCTTTCAATAGGTGTTTTTTATCAATTATGCTATAATTAATGATCTTAGAAAGGTAAAATTTTTAATTTCTTAGTTGGCGATAATATTCGTAGTCATTCTCAAAGTAATCCTGAATGGCATTTTCGAATGAAATGGATTCATTTTTTGTTCGAATCCAAGCTAATATGTTAAAATGACTAATTACTTTTCGTTCTTTTTCATTGGATAACACTTCTATTAATTCCAATTCTTTGATTTTAAAGAAAGATTTTTTATCTTCTTTACTGTTTAGTAAGGCTTTGAAAAAGCTTAAAAACCACTCTTCAAAAACGTAAATATTAATTTGTTTGCTTATGAAACGCTCTGTGGATTCGTAAAAATAGTCGATACTCAACTTATCTTCTAATTCATAATGAATCAGAAGGTTCATAATTCTGGCGAACCTAAAAATATCTGATCGATAAATAGTTGTCTCTCTATCTATAATTAAGTTGTTATACTTTAGTGCTGTTTTGTAGTTTTTTGTGGCAAAAAATAAATAACATAAATTACTATATGTGACTATTTTAAACAAGTCACTAACTTTTTTTCCATATTTTGTTAAGCCGGATTCAATGCTTTCTACCATAGACAAACATTTTTCCAATTTAGCTGTTTTTAAATAGAGGTCTAACCTATTTGCAGATAAGTATTCAAATATTTTAACTTCAATTTGGTTTGTCAGTGGGACTATTCCTTCCATTTTTGAAAAATAATAATCTGCCATTTCGTAATTACCTAAAGCTGAGCAACTTAATGAGTAATTGTTGAGTTGAGTAACATAATTAAATTGACCTAAATCCATTCTAGCAGGATAGTCATCGTACAACATTAAATTCTGTTTAATGAAATAACTTGCTTTTTCTTTGTCATCATGGTAACCATAATAATTGGCATGAATACTATTAAAACTTGATTTGGAGTGAAAAGATGTGGCTAAAGAATAATCTGAAAGTAATGGATTATCCATCATTTCACGTAATTTATTATCATTTTCTACATTGCGTAAAGTTCCTGTCTGCTTGGTTAGTCCATAAGCAGCTTGATCTAGTTTTTTAAACTCCTTTTCTAATTTTAACTTATTTATAGCATCTTGTTGTTTTGTTTGTAATTGTTTTTTTAGACTTCCAAAATTCTTACCCTCAAGTTGCCTTAAGGCATTCATGTACCAATCTAAAATATCTATTTTAAAATTTTGATGATCTATTTTCTCTGCTTCTTTTAGTGTTTTTTTTGAGAGAATAACGCATTGTTCATATAATGCTTTATTATATAAGTTCTCAATTTGATTAATTTGCTTTCTTATTTTAATTGTTATAGAAGATTTAGAATGATAGGCTTCCAAACTCTTTAAAATTAAATCATATAAGTAGTTTTTAAGCCTTGATGGGTGGTTGGTAAACTTTATTCTTGCTTCAATCTTCTCAACTGGTTTCCCCTCACTTCTAACAACTAAATCGAACAATTTAATGCCTAAATCATTTTGTTTACCAATATGATTTGTGACAAAAAGTTTAAAATATCTCCTTTCTGAACTTGATAAAGAATATATAAGGTCATATAAGTGGGATGAAACTTTATTTGCCATGGTAACAAATTATTTTAAGTCAAATTTAGTAAAACTAAAATGATAAGATAAAGTTAACTTAGTAACTTTGCCTCTTTAATATTTTAAGCAGTGAAAACAAAAATTGCTATAATTGGAGCAGGAAACTTAGGGACTTCTTTGGTTAAAGGGTTAGTAGATAGTGGAGAATACCAATCTTCTAACTTTATTTTAACAAGAAGAAACACGGCCAAGTTAGCTTCTGAAAAAGAACAAGGGGTTACAGTTACTGCTAACAATAAAGAAGCAGTAATAAGTG
This sequence comes from Flavobacteriales bacterium, assembly GCA_029262915.1. Classification (GTDB taxonomy): domain Bacteria; phylum Bacteroidota; class Bacteroidia; order Flavobacteriales_E; family Vicingaceae. The sequence continues at coordinate 677 of JAJCYN010000250.1, read as the reverse complement.
CTAATGTTATTGTTTTGACTGTTTTACCCCAAAAAATAGACACCGTTTTAAAAGAAATTTCGGGGCAATTAAATGATAATCAATTAGTAATTTCCTTGGTTTCTGGAGTTAAAGTAAATGATATACAGAATACCTTAGGACAAGAGATTCCTATTGTAAGAGCAATGCCAAACACGGCTATTGCCATTAGAGAATCTATGACTTGTATTGCTACAACTAGCCAGTGGAAAGATAAGATGGAAGAAGTAAAAGAAATATTTGAATTAGTTGGAGAAACGGTTGTTATTAATGAAGAACAAATGACTTCTGCAACAGCGTTGTGTGCTTGTGGTATCGCTTTCTTTTTAAGAGCAATAAGAGCAGCCTCACAAGGAGGTAACGAAATAGATTTTCATTCTAATGAAGCATTAAAAATGGCTGCTCAAACAGCAAAAGGAGCAGCAAGCTTGCTAATAGCTAATCAATCTCATCCAGAAGATGAAATAGACAAAGTAACTTCGCCAAAAGGGTGTACTATTGCTGGTTTAAATGAAATGGAACACAATGGGTTTAGTTCATCTTTTATTAAAGGGATAACGGTTTCTGCTAAACAAGCTAAAGGACTATATTCAGAAAATTAAATAGCTGAAGCATGAAATATATTGAAAACATTTTAGAATTTGAATTATTTGAAATAG
>JAJCYN010000249.1 GCA_029262915.1 Flavobacteriales bacterium | reverse complement strand
TATATCGAGAAAAAAAATGCATTACAATCTGCAATCAGAATTGGGCGAGTTTTTCCGAACAAATTACATAAAGATTATTTTGGTCTACAAATATTAAATACCATCTTAGGCGGATATTTTGGATCAAGGTTAATGCGAAACATTAGAGAAGATAAGGGATATACCTATGGAATTGGTTCTGGAATAATCTCACTTAAAAATGCTGGTCATTTCTTTATTTCTACCGAAGTTGGTAGTGATGTAACTAAAAATGCACTAACCGAAATATACAAGGAAATAGAGTGGGTACGCACTCAAGAAATTCCAAAAGAAGAATTAGAACTGGTTAAGAACTATATGCTCGGGCATCTCCTAAAATCTTGTGATGGACCATTTAATATGGCTTCTTTATTTGAGAGTGTAAATGAATATGGCTTAGATTATAGTTTTTATAATAACTATATAAAAACCATAAAAGAAATAACCCCTAAAACCTTATTGGAATTAGGGGCTAACTATTTTAATAAAGCTGATTTAAAAGAAATTGTGGTTGGAAAGCTTTAGAATTTTAACGCCAAGCCGGTTCCTATATTAACTCCGTTAAATTTCCAATCTATTTCCTGACTAAATGTGGCACCAAAGGAACTAATAACCTCCTTAGCCTCAGAAGTAAGCTCAGCTTCTAAACCTGAGTAACTATACCCTTTATAACCTAAATTAAAAAGAATGCCAACATTCTCTGAAAAGAAAATACGATCTGTTATTCCAATACTCCAATAGACACAAGATCCACTATATGATTCAATAAACTGATGAATGTTTGGTTCTAACTCCCATTTTATTGACGAAAAACCAATACCAACTCCTATCATTAGGTCATTTTTATCAGAATTCAAAAGATGATAATTAAACTTAGCTCCAAAATCAAAAGCTTTTACGCTTGAAATAGCATCTTTATCTTCTTCTGCAATAATATAATTGTTAATTATTAAATCAGCACCAATACCTATTTTATCAGAAACACCGTATTCAAAACTAATAGGTATTACCATACTAGCCGCACCGTCCGAATCGGTATAGGTTGTATCAGAAGATACTGCTCCAAATGACAATTTCGTAGTTTGAGTTTGAGTTGTTCCATAAGCTCCAAATCCAATGCCAACGTCAAAATTTACATTCCCTTTTTGGAAGGCTTGTGCACTGGTATTAAGATTTAAAAATAGTAATGAAACTATTATTAAAAGTGTTGTAGTAATCTTTTTCATAGAATGTTTTGTTGTGATGAATAATTATACCAATATTAGAGAAATAATATTGATTGAACAAAAGAAATGTTAATCTCTAATAATTTAAACTTCAATAAGATTAAACTCTACCTTAGTTATCCCCTTAAAATCTTCCCCTGTTTCTTGCATATCGACATCTCCCGATAAATAATACCAATTTACAATGACATATGGTGGTTCTAAAATCTTATCCAATTCATTTAAAACATCATATAAATACTGAAGTGAACTTGTATTTAAATAGCTTAACCTAAAAGAAATTACCGTTTTAGAATATGGAGCTTCAGCATATCTTTTTAACCATTCTATAACTGGAGTATAAAATTCTATCGCATTCTCTGGAACAGAAACTCCTGAAATTAAAAAGATACCGGTTTCTGGATCAAAATTAATTTCAGGAGTCTTAGTTGTATTTTGTATTATGAGTTTTCCCATATTATTAAACCTTTGACCAAAAACTTAATAACAGTACTCATTCTCTGTAATAAGTTTATTTGCAATTCTTCTTCGTGCTTCTTTTACATTAAACGGTTTTTGTTTTGTGAATCTTTTTAATCCCATCAGCATCATTCGCAATTCATCTCCTTCTGCAAAAGAATTTAATGCGTCCTTTCCAAATTTATTTAGCTTGTCTGCAACATCGTAGAGATATACGTTCATTATATCAATTTGTTCCGAATTTTTAACATTATCTCTCATTTTTGTTAATTTTTCAACTCTAAGTAAAACAGATTCAGCCACATAAGTTTCTATAATCATATCAGAAATATTCATTAATACTTCTTGTTCTTTGGCTAATTCCATCATTAATGTTTGGGCAGCACTACCAGCTACCATCAAAACAGCTTTTTTAAATTGTTTTACTTGATTATGAGCTTGCTCAAATGCATCATCACTTCCTACTCCAAAATCAGGAACACTCATCAATTCTTTTGCAACTTCTTGAGCGGGTCCCATTAAATCCAACTCTCCTTTCATAGCTCTTTTTAAAAGCATATCAACAATCAACATTCTGTTTATTTCATTAGTACCTTCAAAAATCCTATTAATTCGAGCATCACGATAAGCTGACTCCATAGGTGCTTCTGCTGAATACCCCATTCCTCCATAAATTTGGACCCCTTCATCAACCACATAATCTAATGCTTCTGAAGCGTGAACTTTTAATATAGCCGCTTCTGCTGCAAACTGACGAATTCCTTCCAATGTTGCTTTTTCTTTTTCCATTCCTCCTTCTACAAATTCATTAATTGCATCATCAATGTTTTGACTGCAACGATAAATAGCAGATTCTGAAGCAAATATCTTAATGCATTGTTCTGCTAATTTATGTTTTATAGCTCCATATTTAGAAATTGGCCTTCCAAATTGCTCTCTTTCATTCGCATAATTTACTGCCTGACTAATTATCTTTTTAGAACCTCCTACAGCAGATCCTGCTAATTTAATTCGTCCTATATTTAATATGTTTAATGCTATTTTAAATCCCTCTTCTCTTTCTCCTAATAAATTTTCTACCGGAACTTTGCAATCATTAAAAAACACTTGTCTGGTTGAAGAACCTTTAATTCCTAATTTATGTTCTTCTGGATTCAGCGTAATTCCTCCAAAATCTTTTTCTATAATAAAGGCGGTCATATCTTTATCATCATCAATTTTTGCAAAAACAGTAAAAATATCAGCAAATCCAGCATTGGTAATCCACATTTTTTGGCCGTTAACAATGTAATGTTTTCCATCATCAGATAAAGTTGCTCTCGTTTTCGCTGAGTTGGCATCAGAACCAGAACTTGGTTCCGTTAAACAATAAGCAGCTTTCCAAACTCCAGTGGCTAAATTTGGAATATATTTTTGCCGTTGTTCTGCATTTCCATAATACAATATTGGAAGTGTTCCTATTCCTGTATGAGCAGATAAAGAAACAGCAAAAGAATGTGCTCCTCCAATAATTTCTGAAGTTAACATACTGGTAACAAAGTTTTTTCCGAAGCCCATGTATTCCTCAGGAATAGATATTCCCAATAAACCTAATTCACCTGCTTTCTCCATTAAAGAAACGGAAAGACCTTCTTCTTGTTTTTCAATTCTGTCTAAAACAGGTTCTATTTCTTGTTTAATAAAATCAGAACATGTATCTGCTATCATTCGTTGCTCTTCATCAAAATCTTCTGGTATAAAAATATTTTCTGGTTTTGTTTCTTTAATAAGAAACTCTCCTCCCTTTATTACATCATCATTTTTCATAACTCTTATATTATATTGTAAAACATCAATTTGTGCGGGCCAATTTTTGGAACATCATAATAATCACCAATAATTGTAAATCCCATTTTTTCATAAAATCCAAGTGCTAATTTTCTTGCATCGCACCAAAGAATTTCTTCGTTTCTATTTTTTAATTCATTTATTGCAAAATCAATCACTCTTTGTCCAAAACCTTCTCCTCTTACTTTTGGAAAAGTTGCCATTGCACGTAATCGATATTGTTTTTCTTGTTCAAATTTTTCATTCTTCTGAATCAAAAAAGTTCCTGTTGAAACTATTTCTCCATCTTTAAAAGCTCCAATATGAAATGTTCCTTCAACCTCATCAACATCAATTCCACATTGATCCAATCTATCAAAATGTGGCCACAAAACACTCAACCTTAAAGGGTATGTTTCTTGTGATGATATTAATTTTATTTCGTTAATTTTCTATGGTTTTGAATCAAAATTGATACTTCGACAAGTTCAGTATGACAATTTTAATTACTTCAACAACTCATAAATTCCTGCAGCACCTTGTCCAGCTCCAACACACATCGTAACCATTCCGTATTTCTGTTTTCTTCTTCTCATTTCATTCAGTAATTGAACAGATAATTTTGCTCCTGTACATCCTAATGGGTGTCCCATTGCAATAGCTCCTCCATTTACATTTACGATGTCTGGGTTTAACTTTAACTCGTTCAACACTGCTACAGATTGTGATGCAAAAGCTTCATTTAGTTCAATTTGCTCAATATCTTCTATCTTCATTCCTGCTCTTTTCAAAACCGCAGGAATTGCTTTTACAGGACCTATTCCCATAATTCTTGGTTCTACTCCAACAGCAGCATAACTGACTAAACGAGCGATTGGCTCTAATCCTAATTCTTTCATTTTTTTCTCACTCATCACCATCACAAAAGCTGCTCCATCCGAAGTTTGAGAAGAATTACCTGCAGTTACACTTCCTCCTTGTGCAAATACTGGTTTTAGTCGTTGCAATCCTTCAATGTTAGAACCTTTTCGTGGTCCTTCATCTGTATCAACTATATAACTTCTTTCCTCTCTTTTATCTCCTTTCCCTAAAAATATTTCTTCTACTTCTATTGGAACAATGTCATCTTTAAAACGTCCTGCCTCAATAGCATCTAATGCTTTTAAATGAGATTTTAATGCAAACTCATCTTGATCATCTCTTGAAATATTATACTGATTGGCAACTGCTTCAGCTGTTAACCCCATTCCCCAATACCAATCCGGATTGTGTTTTGCTACATCTGCATTCGGCACAATACGCCAACCTCCAAAAGGAATTGGACTCATTGTCTCTACTCCTCCAGCAATAATACAATCAGCTAAACCAGCATTAATTTTTGCTGAAGCAATAGCAATGGTTTCTAATCCAGAAGAACAATAACGGTTAACCGTCATTCCAGATACCTGATCGGTATCTAATCCCATTAAGGAAATCATTCGTCCAATATTTAACCCTTGTTCCGCTTCTGGTGTTGCGTTACCAACTATTACATCATCAATGGTTTCTTTATCTAAATTCGGGATACTATCCACTAAATGTTTAACAACTCCTGCTGCTAAATCATCTGGTCTCATAAATTTAAAAAGTCCTCTTGGGGCTTTCCCAACTGCTGATCTATATCCTGCTACTATATATGCATCCATTTCTGAAATTTTAAGTTTTGAATTTTAAGTTTTGAATAATTATCACTTAAAACTCATTATTTCTATTTTATATTTTGTTGTGATGTTTTGACAATTGATGTCAAAATGTTTATCAAATCTTCAATTAATTTAAGTTCTTCATTTACATCTATATTTACTAAATTACTTTTATCTATTAATTTTAACCAGTACCTTGTTTCTCGTGCTTCTTTAGATGAAATGCTCATCTTAGCAGTAAAGTCTTTCTTACTAATTCCTGCTGTTGCTTCTTCAATATTCGCTCCTATTGATGTTCCTGACCTAAGCAATTGTTTACTTAGTACATATTCATTTTGTTCAAGCATTTTCTTGTATAGTTTAATAATTATCAAACTAAATTCAAATGACCTATCTTGAACTACACTCTTACCCATTTTTTTAATTCAACATTTAACACTCAACATTTCTAATTCCTGAGCACCTTACCGGTTGTTATTATACTTTGTAACCTTTCCAACGTTTTCTTTTCAGTACATAATTCTAAAAAGGCTTTTCTTTCCATATCTAATAAGTATTGTTCACTTACTTCTGTTGGAGTTGACAAGTCTCCACCACACAGTACAAAACCTAATTTTTCTGAAATGAGTTGATCGTGCCCCGAAATATAATTTCCAGATTTCATAGTGTTTGCTCCAACGTAAACTATTCCTAAACCTTCTTTTCCAAGTACTTTAATGTCTTTTCGTTGGATAGGTTTTGTATATCCTTTGTTAGCTAAACTTAATGCAGCTTCTTTTGCTCTGGTTAATTGATGTGCTCTACTTACAATTATCTCATCGATTCCTTCACGTAAGTAACCTAATTCAAAAGCCTCTTGACCAGAAGTTGCAACTTGAGCCTGACCAATAGTTAAAAATCTATTTCTCAAAACATTTAATCGAATTCCATCCTTATATTCATCCGAAGCACGTAAAGCAAATTCTTTACTTCCACCACCACCAGGAATAACTCCAACTCCGAACTCAACTAAGCCCATATATGTTTCTGCGTGAGCTACAACTTTATCTGCGTGCATACTCATTTCGCAACCACCACCCAATGCTAAACTATGTGGTGCCACAATTACAGGAATTGATGAATAACGAACTCGCATCATTGTATCTTGAAATGCTTTTATAGCAAAATTCAATTCATCATATTCTTGCTCAACAGCCATCATAAATATCATTCCTACATTGGCTCCTGCAGAAAAATGTTCTCCATCATTTGAGATTACTAACCCTTTATATTCTTTTTCTGCTAAATCAATAGCTTTATTAATTCCTTCTATTACTTCTCCGCCAATGGTATTCATCTTCGTGTGGAACTCTAAGTTTAAAATTCCATCTCCTAAATCAACGATGGTAGTTCCAGAATTTTTCCAAACTGTATGATCATCTCTTAAAGTTTCTAGAGAAAGAATATTTTCAAAACCTGGAATTACTTGGTATGATTTTGATTCGATATCATAAAAATATTTAACTCCATTCTCTACCTTATAAAAAGTAGAACAACCAGTAGCTAACATTTCATTTACCCAAGGGCTTACCTCAACTCCTGCTTCCTTCATCTTAGCAATGGTTTTCTCTACCCCTAAAATATCCCAAGTAGCAAATGGTCCTAATTCCCAGGCAAAACCTGCTTTTAAAGCATCATCTATTTTGTAAATAGCATCCGTAATTTCTGGAATTCGGTTTGAAACATAAGCAAACAATCCGTAAAATGATTTACGATAAAACTCCCCTGCTTTGTCTTTTCCAGC
>JAJCYN010000248.1 GCA_029262915.1 Flavobacteriales bacterium | reverse complement strand
AACTAAAAAGAAAAACCTCATCATTTTCCCCACTCCAACACATACAAAAAAGCAGCTACTTTACGTAACTGCTTAATTTTTAAGTAGCGAGATGGAGATTTGAACTCCAGACCTCTGGGTTATGAATCCAGTGCTCTAACCAACTGAGCTACCTCGCCAAAATGAGGTTGCAAATATAGTAGTTTTGTCTTTTTAATAACAAAATGGGGCATTTTTTTTTATTTACCATTTTACTGCCTTATAAATTCATTTTTTTTACTATCTTGCAGGGAGTGAAAATTTGTAGATGGTGACAGATAAAGTAAAATATGAGTTAGAGTTTGTGGTGAAATCATCAGCAAACTTATTGTATAAGTATTTAGCTTCTCCAAGTGGTTTAAGTGAGTGGTTTGCTGACAATGTAAATTCCAGAGGTGAAATTTTCACCTTTATTTGGGATGGTTCTGAAGAACAAGCGAAATTAATTGGTAAAAAGCGTGATCAGTTCATTAAATTTAAATGGATAGAAGATGATGACACAGCTTCTTATTTTGAGTTTAGAATTGAAATTGATGACATTACTAAAGATGTTGCTCTAATTATTACCGATTTTGCTGATGAGGATGAATTAGAAGAATCAAAAATGCTGTGGGAAAGTCAAGTTGACCAACTCCATGGTTTAATAGGAGGTTAATTACTTTATATTTTCTCCTTCTGCAATTAACGATTGTACAACCCTTTCAATCATTTCATCCTCCTCACTTGTTTTAGGGTTATAGCGTGCTTTTAAATCTGCTCCATACAATTTACCTACTCCTTGATATATCCATGCTTTGAAACCTCCTCGCATTTCCTTTATAATTTCATAAGTAGATTCTCCTGTTTCTCTGTCAATTAATTTCACCAATACCCTTCCAGAAGTTTTAGACATTTTCTTAATTACATCTTCAAATTCAACTTTTAGTGCTTTTTCTCTTTGTTTCATTAATTTTCTTCGCTTACGTTTAGATTTAACTTTTTTGAGTTCTTCATTATACATCATTAGTTTTTCTGAAGCAACAATAGCATAAGGATAAACTTTTCTAACATGCCATCTTAATCGCCTAAATTGTTTATCTTTAGCAGCATCTCCATAAGGTTTAAGATCTATTACAGCAAACGGATCCATATTATAGGTATATAATGTGTCTCCATCCAAAACAACCATTTCTAAAACCCCTCCAATCGAATTAGTAGATTCATAAACCTGTAATGAAGTATCTGCAGCATTATTTTTATTTCTAACATAATTAAGTACAGAATCTACTTGTCCCTTCGCCACCAATGTTTTTATGTTAGCCAACATTTCTTGCTTCTTTTGTTTCAGTTCTTTCTTAGTCATTTTTTGACCATAAAAATTAGAATGAAATAGAAAAGCTAGTGTTAAAAGGAGTATGTATATGCTAATTTTCAAAATAAATTTTTATCTAAAATTAAGTATTTACCATATATAAAAATGATTATTCAAGAAATATACCAACTAAAGTTTAATCTGTTAAAAATTTCAACTGACTATTAACTGTATTCTGACAAAGTTAACCAACGATCCGTTTTGGTATCCAATTCAATCGTAACCTCACCCAATTCTTTCGTAATTTTCATAAGCTCCTCATGGTCTGTTACTGTTTCATTTAAAAGGTTTGCCAATCCTTCTTTTTTTATTTCCAATTGTTCTAAGTCTTTTTCTAACTGTTCAAACTCTAATTTTTCTTTGTAAGAAAATTTCGTTTTAAGTCCTTCAGATTTTTGTTTTTCTACACTTGGTTTTGTTTCTTTTGGAATGGTTTTTTGTTTCGATTCTAGCTGTTTTACATCCAATCTATAATCGTTATAGTTTCCTAAAAAATCTTTTACTTTTCCCTCTCCTTCAAACACAAATAGATGATCTACCAACTTATCCATAAAATACCTGTCGTGGGTAACAATTATTAAACAACCTTGAAAATCCATTAAAAAATCTTCCAATACATTTAGCGTAATAATATCTAAATCATTAGTGGGCTCATCGAGAATTAAAAAATTCGGGTTAAGTATTAGTATAGTTAATAAATATAATCTCCTTTTTTCTCCTCCGCTTAGTTTTTCTACATAATTATAATGCATGTGCTTAGGAAAAATAAAACGTTCTAACAACTGAGCTGCAGTAAGTTTTTTGCCCTTCGTTAACGGAATAACTTCTGCAATATCTTTAATGGTTTCTATCACTCTCTTGTCGTCTTTGAGTTTCATTCCACTTTGAGTATAATATCCAAAGACAACCGTCTCTCCCAAAACCAGCTTACCTCCATCTAATTTTTGATTTCCTAAAATAACATCTAAAAAAGTGGTTTTGCCTACTCCATTTTTTCCTACAATTCCTACCCGCTCTTTTTTCTTAAAAACATAATTAAAATCATCTAATATCTTCAAATCTCCAAATGATTTCCTAGCATGATGAATTTCCAAAATCTTTCCTCCCAACCTGTTCATATTAATTTCAATATCAACTTTACTGTTGTCTTTTCTTTGATGAGCTATTTCTTTTGTTTTATAAAAAGCATCTTCACGAAATTTTGCTTTTGTTCCTCGTGCTTTTGGCATTCGCCTCATCCACTCTAACTCTTTGCGGTAAAGATTTTTAGCCTTATCCACATTGGCTTCAAAAACTTCTTCTCTTTCTTGTTTTTTTTGCAAATAATAACTGTAGTTTCCCTTATATTTATAAAGGGTTTCATCATCCAATTCAATAATTTCATTACAAACTCTTTCTAAAAAATAGCGATCATGCGTTACCATTAAAATGGTCATATTTTCTTTAGTCAAATAGTTTTCTAACCACTCTATCATATCAATATCCAAATGATTGGTTGGTTCATCTAAAATGATAAAATCTGGTTCATCAATTAATACCTGTGCTAAAGCAATTCTTTTTTTCTGTCCGCCAGAAAGCTTCCCTACGTTTTGTGTTAAATCATGAATATTTAGCTGCCCTAAAATTTGTTTAATTCTAATCTCATAATCCCAAGCTTTTAAGTTATCCATTTGATCAAAAGCTACTTGCATTGTTTCATTATCTTCAGGATTAAGTAATGCTTTTTCGTAAGCTAAAATAGCTGTAATTTGTTCTGAATCAGCATCAAATATAACTTCAGAAATACTTAGCTTATCATCAAATACTGGTGACTGATCTAGTATTCCTACTTTGATGTCTTTCCGGAAAACAACATTACCAGAATCATATCCTTCTCTACTTGCTAAGATGTTTAAAAAAGTAGATTTACCTGTTCCATTTTTGGCAATAAACGCTACTTTTTGACCTTTATCGATTCCAAAAGTAATGTCTTCAAACAATACTCGAACTCCGTAAGATTTTGTTAAATTTTCTACTGAAAGATAGTTCATATTATACTTTTACACCTATAACATCCTTCGGTCCATCGCTCAAGATAAACTATAAACTGTACTCTATTTCCGTTCATATCTTCACTCCAATTACACATACATCATCGACTTGGTCCAGATTCCCTTTCCAAGAAAAAAATTCATCTTTTAACAATTGCTCTTGTTTCTTCATATCAAGATTAGCAATACCTTTTATAAATTCTCTAAATTTTGAATACTTATATTTTTTACCTCTATCACCTCCAAATTGATCTGCAAATCCATCCGTAAAAATGTAAATTGTATCACCTTCTAACAATTGAATTTTATGGTTAGTAAAACTCTTAACGTTTTCCTCAAAATAATTTCCAACAGGTTGTTTGTCGCCCTTAATTTCAATTAATTCCCCTTTTCTAACGATCCAAAGTGGATTATATGCTCCTGCATAATTTAATTCTTTTGTTTTAGGGTTTAACGTACACAAAACTAAATCCATACCATCTCTAACAATTTCTCTATCAATACTTTTTTGATGAAGAGTTTGATTAACATGTTTATTTAGTGAATTCAATACTTCGCTAGGTTTTGATAAATTCTTACCATAAATAGCTTGGTTTAATCCTGCATGTCCTACAATACTCATAAGAGCTCCTGGCACACCGTGTCCAGTACAATCAACTGTCGAAAAATAAATAACATCATCCTTTTCTTCTACCCAATAAAAATCTCCTGAAACTATATCTTTTGGTTGATAAAAAATAAATGAATTTATTAATAGTTTTATAACAACTCTATCAGCTGGCAATATTGCCTCCTGTATTCTCTTTGCATATTTAATACTATCCGTAATGTTTTTATTATTTTCTTCAATCTTTGAATAAGCTAATTCTAACTCTTTATGTTGTTCATAAAGTTCCAGGGTTCTTTCTTTCACTTTATTTTCCAACATTTTTTTTGTTTTATTTAATCGTTTTGTTTTCAATGTAACATAAACATATATCATTGAAAAAATAAAGATTATAAGTACAGCATAAAACCAATAAGTTCGCCAAAATGGAGGTGTAATGGTAAATGAGTACTCTGTAAAATTTTGATTCCAAACTCCATCATCATTACATGCTATAACCTGAAAAATATAATCTCCATGTGATAGGTTTGAATAGGTAATATGAGTCTCTGTCATCTCTGGCGACCATTCTTCACTTAAACCCACCAATCTATGTTTATATTTAACTTTTTTCGGATTAACCAAACTGATACCTATATAATCGAATGTTAAATGATTATTATCATAAGAAAATACCTGATTATCTTTTAATAGGGTATCTTTAAATTGAATTCTTAACCTAGTAATATGAGTTTTAGGCTCAACTAAATTCTTATGATCATATTTTTTCTGATACC
>JAJCYN010000247.1 GCA_029262915.1 Flavobacteriales bacterium | reverse complement strand
CCATCGTTATCCCAAACCTCAAAATAATACTCTATTTCATCGCCAGGAAGGATATTTAGCCCCTCCAAATTCCAGAAATGAAAAAATTCATCCATTGTAACAGAAGAGTTATAAGGAAGCTTAACCGATTTCAATTTATTTCGACCAGGTAAAGAATCCACTTCATTTAAAATTCTGTAGTTAAAACTCAGTGCAGAAAACCCATAATCATCAGAGATTTCTCCTCTAAAATAAAAACGATTGTTATTAGTTGAATCTCTTTTCTCATTCACATTAATTGATGGAAATTTATCGAGAACCACTTGTAACGAATATTGGATAGTATCCCCAAATTCAACAAAACTATTTGAGGGGATTATTGAATATCCCGAGTTTTGCATTACTGTTTTTTTGTAAGAAAACAGTGTTTCAGAACTTTTTAGTTGCTCAGAACCACCAGCCATCACAAAGTAAATGTAATCCGCATCTTCTGCCTGAATATTCCATTTAACTTGAGTTCCTTCTGGAAGAATTAAATCTCCTGTATTTTGTAATGTTTCGTTTGGCTTATTTAGGTATTTCGGGTAGTTAATGTTAACCGAAAAATTTGTTAAAATTGGATTTGGAATAACTGCTAATTCATAGTTTTCAGAATAAAAACCAGAAGCATACAGCTTAAAGTTCTTGTTTTGTTGAACGTTCTTAAAGATATAAGAATAAGTTCGTTTATCTATTTTGCTAAGAGGGTATTTGTTTCCCTCTTGTTCTAAATACAGTTTATCTGGTAGTTGATTTCCTGAAACAGTAACCTCTACATTAAAGTCTTTGTTTTTTAAAACAGACAACTCCTCGTTGGTAATTTCCATTTTAAATGGTGCAACTGGAGCAATGTAAACATTATGATTCATTAACCTTTCTGTTCCTACTTTAAATATTTTTGGTGCAACAATAGAAACTCCAACCAACAATAACAGTGGAATAAATAAATATTTTAAATGCTTTTTATTTTCAGTTAAATTAACTGCATTAGCAAAAGGAACCGGTTTTAATTCCATTGATTTTTGATCGATACTTGCCAATAATAAATTATCGCTATTGAACTCAGCTTTGTGTTCCAATTGTAACACATTAATCAGCTTATCCTTTACCTCATCAAAGTGATTCCCTATAATTTCTGCAGCTTGGTTGTGGTTAATAATTTTACCAAACCTATATAGCTTAGAGACTGGAAGAATTACATAGTTCCCCAGCAAATAAGCAGTAATTCCAATAAAGGAATAAAACAAAATGGTTCGTCCTGTAGTGTTAAACTGCCCAAAATACTCCAAAGAAGTAAATACCATAAACGAGGCCAACAATGAACCAACACTATAGATTCCTCCTTTTAAAAGTCTATTCTTGTAGTACTTACGAATAAACGCATCTAATTTGCTAATTAATATTTGATAGTTGTTACTCATTTGTTTCTAAACGCAAAAAGTCCTTAAAACTTACACTGCGAACCCATAAAGTTCGGATTTTTTTATGAAAAATTACTTGTGTATAATTTATAGATTCTTGAAAGGTTAAATTTCCACAAATTTTAAGATATAAAATCAAGCAATTTTTGGAGCTGCTTTTCTTTTTCAAAGTTGGCTTTTGCAAAATTATACGCAGTTTCTCCCATTTGGGTTCTGAGTAATTTGTCGCTAATTAATTGTTCTAATTTTTTAGCAAAAAAACCACTGTTCTTTGGTGGAATTAAAAACCCATTTTCTCCATCTTGTATCAATTCTGGATTGCTACTTAAATCAAAAGCTAAAACCGGTTTTTTTGCCACCATGGCTTCTGCTAAAACAAAACCAAAGCCTTCCCACAAAGCAGTAGAAACAAAAATGTCTATCTGATTCATAAAGGTTTTCATATCTTTTACAAAACCTAATAGTTCAATTTCATTAGTTAGCTTTTGCTTGGTGATTTCATCTTTTAACCCATTATGCAATGGACCCTCTCCAGCTATTAGAATTTTAAAATCTACACTTTTTTCTTTTAGTTTCTGAGCTATTTCTATTAAGTATTTCTGTCCTTTTTGTTCTACTAGCCTTCCTCCATTACCAATAATTGTTTGGGTTGTGGGTAATGAGTTTTGGGTAATGCGAGAATCAGAAAACTCGATAGCGTTGTAAATAATTGCTGTTTTTTTTGTGGAAACAATAGTTTTAAAGTTCTCCTCTAGCAAGTTTTTTGTTGCTTTTGAGTTAAAAATAAAATGGGTGATTACATTTTTAAATAAATGTTCGTTAAACCTACTTGCCTTTACTTTAACAGCTATTCCTCTTCGGTAGACAATATTTTTTACTCCTGCTTTTTTAGCTGCTTTTCCACCTAATTTTAAATCTTTAGGACTATTGAATATTACCGTGTCTATTTTGTTTTCTTTGTAAAACTGAATAAGTCTATTCACTTTTACTGCATTCAAAAAACTCAAATTATTTGTTTTAACATTGAACTGAGTAACCTTTAAATCTTTTAATTTTTTTGCTAACTCACCTTCTCCATCACAAACAAAAAAGGTTGTATTGTTGGTTTTTGCCATCATTTCGGCTGCTTCGAAATGCCATTTCTCTCCTCCTCCCCAAAACTTGGTGGTATTAAAAAAGCAGATGTTTTTTGGTGTTGTCATTTAAGGCAACCAAATTACAAATAAAACAGAAATATAATTATTGTTATATTTGGTTTATGCACTAGTAAGATGTGTATCTTAATAAAGACAATATGAACTCATCAACACAAATAGCAAAACATTTTAGAGAAGTCTTTTTTGGAGGAAATTGGACAACAGTAAATCTTAAAGATAGTTTAGTAAATGTAAATTGGCAACAAGCTACAACAAAAGTGGAGTCTTTTAACACTATAGCTATTCTCACTTATCATATTGGTTATTATGTAAGTGCTGTTTCAAAAGTATTAGAGGGAGAACCACTTATTGCCAAAGATGAATATAGTTTTGATCATCCCCCTATCAAATCTCAAGAAGACTGGGAGGGTTTAGTGAACAAAATTTTAGCTGATGCTGAAAAAATGGCTGACTTGATTGAACAATTACCCGAAAGTAAAATTTGGGAAAATTTTACAGACGAGAAATACGGAATTTACTATAGAAATCTATTAGGAATTATTGAACATACTCACTACCATTTGGGGCAAATTTCACTCATAAAAAAATTAGTTTTATAAACAGATAACGACTAACTTTTTCTGTTCAATTCTCTCAATTTCGTATATTTTAACCGTTTGGCAGATGCAGAATTTTTACAAACTACATAGCCATAATAACCATCTAAAAATCCCAGCTTTAAAATATAATCTCTAAAAAATTTAAAGGCAGTTTTATAAATTATTTTAACTCCATTGCTCTTTTGTCCTTTTTTAAAAGCAGCTTTTGAACTGATATCTGTAAAATAACCTATTTGTTTTAAATGTTCTTCAATGGAGTTAAATGAATAATGTAAAATGTCCAGATTAATGTGATTGATTTTGATTCCTTTTTGCATTATTACTTTATCGTGCGGGTTCATTCCTCCCCAACTTCCTTCGTCTCTATTCCATAATCTTAACTTCTTATCGGGGTACCAGCCACAATGTTTTATCCATTTCCCACAAAAGTTAGTCAGTCGATTAAAACTGTATCCATCAAAATTCCAATTATTTTTAATCGCTCTAATTTCGTCTATTAATTCAGGTGTTAATACTTCGTCTGCATCTAACGATAAGATATAATTATGCTTTGCTTGAGCCATTGCCCAATTCTTTTGTTCAATGTGTCCATCGAATTTATGTTCCAAAAAACGAACTTTTTGTTCTATACAAATCTGTTTGGTTTTGTCTATAGAAAACGAATCGACAACTAAAATTTCATCTGCAATGGACCTAACAGACTCTAAACACCTTGCAATGTTTTTTTCTTCATTAAAAGTTATTATTACAACTGATAGTTGGATTTGCATAGTGCAAAGATGCGAAAAATAGGTAATATGATTTATCTGTCCTTCGACAAGCTCAGGATGACAAAATTGATTTAAGCTTTCTTCAGTGTAAATGAAAACGTTGAACCTACATCAACAGTACTTCGTACATTAATGGTTTGGTGATGAGCTTCAATAATATGTTTAACAATGGACAACCCTAAACCTGTTCCTCCACTTTCTCTAGCTCTTCCTTTATCGGTTCTGTAAAAGCGTTCAAATAATCTTGGAAGATGTTCTTCTGCTATTCCCTGCCCATTATCTGCTACTTCAATCAATATATTGTCGTGCATATCGAAACACTTTACCAATGTCTCTCCTCCTTCTTTCCCATATTTTATTGAATTGACAATTAAATTAACCAAGGCTTGATTAATTCCTCTGAAATCGGCTAGGACCCATAGCGGTTTTGTAGGTTGATCAATAAAAACAATATTAATCTTATTTTCTTTTGCTTTCATCTCTAAAGAACTTATGACTTCTTTTATCAGTTCTACCAAATCAATCTTTGAAATTTCCATTTCAACCATTCCTGATTCCAGCTTAGAAATTTCATCTAAATCTTCTATCAAAGCAATCATTCGATCAACACTTTTATTGGCTTTTTGTAAGTAATTTACATTAATCTTAGGGTCTTCTAACCCTCCTTCTAAAAGCGTTAATAAATAGCCTTGTATATTAAAAATAGGTGTTTTTAATTCGTGAGATACGTTTCCAACAAATTCTCTTCTATAATTTTCTAAACCTTTTAATCGTTCTATTTCTTCTTTATTGGTTTTGTCCCAATCTTCTACATCTGTTTTCACTTGATTTAAAACATCCGTATTTAAATTAAACTCTTTTGCTTGCTCTCCTCTATTCAGTTTTAAATTATGAATTGTTCTGTAAATCAGCTTAATTTTTTTGTAAATAAATTTTTCTACAGCTATTCTAAACCCAACATACGAGGCCAAAAATGCTATTGGAAATACAACTGATAAAATAATGGCAACGTTAAAACTAAGGTGTTCTAGTAAATACACAATTGTAGTAACTGTAACTGCTACCAAAAAAGAAATTCGAAGAGCTATTCCATTTGGAGTTAAATCTTTCATTTAAAGCAAATGTAAAGTTTATTTGGTAAAGCTAGATTCCCGCCTACGCGGGAATGACAAAAAAGTATTATGATTCAAATTTATATCCAACTCCTTTTATTGTTTTAATGTAGTGATCTCCGAGTTTTTCTCTAAGTTTTCGAATATGTACATCAATTGTTCTGTCTCCAACGATAACTTCACCTCCCCAAACATTTTCTAATATTACTTCTCTTGTAAAAACTTTGCCTGGTTTGGAAATTAGTAAGGCTAATAGCTCAAATTCTTTTTTAGGAAAAGTAAACTCTTGATTTTCTTTATACACTACATATTTTTCTCTATCAATTTTGATATCTCCTTCTTCGTTTGTTTCGGTTTTCTCAGTACCTGATTTTCTTCGTAAAATAGCTTTTACACGGCTTATTAATAATCGTGGTTTTATAGGCTTGGTAATATAATCATCAGCTCCCGCATCGAATCCAGCCACTTGCGAATAATCTTCTCCTCTTGCACTTAAAAAAGTAATTAATGTATTTTTTAACCCTTCAATGCTTCTAATCTCGTGACAAGTTTCAATGCCATCCATTTCTGGCATCATTACATCTAAAATAATTAAATCAGGTTTTATCTTTTGGGCAATTTCTATTGCTTCTTTCCCACTAGTAGTTGTAGTAACATCATAACCTTCTTTGGTTAAATTATATCCCAAGAATTCTATGATGTCTTGTTCATCATCAACCAATAGTATTTTTTCATTATTCATAACAAGCTAAAATTACTATGATTTACCTTTATTAATGTTAAGTTAATATTAATAATTGACTTGTTCTTTAATGCTCTCCTGTAATTCCTTCAGTAACATTTATAGTATGATCTCCTACTTTTTCTAAAGAATTAAATAAATCTGAATAAATAGCCGCACTTTGGAAACTATAATCTCCTTTCTCAACACTTGTAAAATGTTCTTTTCTAATTGCTTTTCTAAATTTATTTAGAGCCATTTCTGATTCCTTTGCTTTTGTCAATGTTACAGATCCATAACTCGAATCAAGGTTGTCACACATAATTTGCAAGTTTTTTTCAACCATTTCAAACATATCTAAAATGTTTTTCCGTTGCTCTGGAGTAAACCAGACTTTATCTTCAATTTTTCGCTCAATTCCCTTAGACATTTGATAATAAATATCTCCTATCCGTTCTAAATCTCCAACGATACTTAACATTCCTCTAATTCGAATAGACGAATGTTCACTCATTTCTCCTTCTGATATTTTCGCCAAATAATCTGCCACATCTTGTTCTATTCTATCCGTTATGTCTTCATATTTTTTAACTTTTGCTAATAATTTACTCACCTTTTTAGGTTCTTGTTCTGTAACCAACTCCTTTACAAAACCATTCATTTTTCTGGCAACATTTCCAAATTTTGCTGTTTCTTTTTGAGCTTCAATAATTGATAACTCAGGTGTTGCCATAATTCCTGTACTGATGTATTCTAAACTATAATCTTCGTCATCTCCTTTTGATGGAACAATTTTAATTACAATAGCAGCTATTTTATTAACAAACCAAATCAACAACAAACTGTTTATGATGTTAAACGTTGTATGAAATAAAGAAAGTTGCATTTCTGTTTCTGATTTAACAAACTCTGGATTAATAGACTGTAACATATTATGAAATGGTATCCACATATACTCTATCAAACTAAGAAAAGGATCAAAAATAATTACTACCCAAATAACACCAAATAGATTAAATATTAAATGTGCTATTGCCGCCCTTTTAGCGTGAATATTTGCAACAGCTGCCGCCAAATTTGCGGTTATAGTTGTTCCGATATTTTCTCCTAAAACTATTGCCGCAGCAACATCTAAAGGTATAACACCTTGATTACACAACACCAATGTTATCGCCATTGCAGCACTAGAAGACTGTACAACAACCGTTAATATTGTTCCTATTAGAACAAATAAAAGAGTAGACAATAGACCCATATTGGCAAAATCGGCTATAAAAGCAACAGCTTCAGGATTATTTTTAATGTCTGGTACCGCGTGCTTCAACGCATCTAAACCCATAAATAATAAGGCAAATCCAATTATGAATTCTCCCCACGATTTTATCTTGTTTTTATTGGAAAAAATCATTGGAAAACCAATTGCTAAAATAGGTAGCGCAAAGGCTGCAATTTTAAACTTAAACCCAAACAAAGAAACTAACCAGGCAGTAACTGTTGTTCCAATATTTGCTCCCATTATTACTCCAATAGATTCTGTAAGAGAAAGCAATCCAGCGTTAACAAAACTCACCACCATAACCGTGGTTGCTGAAGAAGATTGGATTAAACAAGTTATTAAAAAACCCGTTCCTAATCCAAGAAAACGGGTAGATGTCATTGCACTTAATATTCTTCTCAAGCTACTACCAGCAGCTTTCTGAATACCTTCGCTCATTATTTTCATTCCATAAATGAAAAACCCAAGAGCTCCAATCAATTTTAGTGTATCTAAAAACCCGAATTCCATATTAACTTATTGTTAAGTAAATGTTACGAGCAACAAATCTAGGGTAGTGGATTGAAAAACAACCAAAAAGCAATGTTAAGTTAATGTTAAGTTATTAACCGAATGAAAAAATTATAGCCAGAATTAAAGAGCCTCTCTATATCTATTTAATGCTCCCCTGTAATTCCTTCGGTGACATTAATAGTGTGATCTCCAACTTTTTCTAAAGAATTAAATAAGTCTGCATAAATAGTGGCACTTTGGAAATTATAGTGTCCTTTTTCTACACTTGTAAAATGCTCTTTTCTAATTGTTTTTCTGAATTTATTAAGTGTTGTTTCCAGCTCTTTTGCTTTTAACATCGTTACAGAACTATAATCGGACTTTAAGCTCTCACACATATTTTCAAGGTTATTCTCCACCATTTCAAGCATATCCATAATATTTTTTAGTTGCTCTGCAGTAAATACTACTTTATCCTCAACTTTTCGTTCAATAGTTTTAGACATTTGGTAATAGATGTCTCCTATTCTTTCCAAATCTCCAATAATACTTAACATTCCTCTCATTCGAACCGATGAGTGTTCACTCATTTCTCCTTCAGATATTTTAGTAATATAATCTGCAACATCTGCCTCTATTTTATCCGTAATATCTTCATATTTTTTAATCTTAGCCAATAATTTACTGGTTTTCTTTTTATCTTGTTCTGTTAATAAACTTTTTATAAAACCATTCATCTTTTGTACTAGCGTTCCAAATTTCGCCACTTCTTTTTGAGCTTCTAAAATTGCCATTTCTGGTGTTGCCATCATACCGGTACTAATATACTCCAAGTGATATTCTTCATCCATTTCTCCTTTGGACTTAACCGACTTAGT
>JAJCYN010000246.1 GCA_029262915.1 Flavobacteriales bacterium | reverse complement strand
TTACAAACAGGCATACCAGAAACGTAAGAATCATATTAACCTGTAAGATTATTCAGATAATTATATTCCATTTTTTGTTGAAATTTTTCATCCAAAAATGTTTTAATAATGCTAAATTTAAAATTACTATCCCTTCTGGTGAATTTAACAATCAGCAAAGAGTCTCTATATTCTTTTGGTATTTGCATTTTTTCTCCATTTTCATCAACTGTTTTGATTGTGTTAATATATTGTAGAGTTCTAAATATCTCAAACAACGGGTGTGAAACTGGTATTCTTGGGCTATTAGGTTCTAATGTACATTTACCAACTTTGTCTTTTTGACTTCGTAAAGGTCTTTGCCAAATAATAGCTTTCCATAACTTCTGTACAAATTCATTGTTGTATTCTCCTTTTTTCTTTTTAGAAGAATCAAATCCTTGTTTTTTACACAATTCTTCAAATTCATCTTGATACTCATCTCGATATGGGTATTCATTTCTTGCTCTTTTCTTTTCACCTAAAAAACCTATTTTTAAGGCTTTAGAAACAAACTTATGTTCTTCCATTGCTTTGTCAAAGCCTGATTCTCCCCTTCTCTCAATTTGCGTTTTTGTTTCCTCATCTTTTTCTCCAATATCTTTATAGCCTCTTCTTTGAACAATATGGTACAAAGCCCTCCCAAACTCGTGCTTTGTAAGTTTCTCATCTAAACCTTTAACCCTAATTTCATAAGGATTTTTATATTCCCCTTCATTTTCATAACTAAAATCACAGGCTAACCATTGTAAAAACGCTTCTGTTTCTGGAAATTTTCTTTGAATACCTTTTTGATATTTTGACCATAATTCTAATGCTTCAGTTTTTAAAGGAACTAAGTTGTTTTTTATCAATATTTCTAACAGTTCCCACTTTCTGTACTTTCTTGCTTGAATTAATCTTCGTTTAGAACGAGCTTCTCTTCTATCTTTAGTAGGCGAAGAATAGCCTCCTTTACCTTTCATCATCCCTGTAGAAAAAGTAACAACTCCTTTTTTTACAATTTCATCATCCTCTCTAATTGCCCAACCACAAGAGGCACTCCCTAAATCAATTCCTAGTTTTTTCATTTTTTTAAGTATATTTGTCTCGAAAGACTATTCACAACAAGGCTATAAGCCGTAGAATTTTCTAGGCGATTGCTTTTGGTAATCGCCATTTTTTTGAACATTAATTTACAATTCTTTTGAATACTTAAAACTAAAGATAAATAAGTAGAAAAAGTATCCGTTAAAACACCTACACGGATTTTTTAAAAAAAGTGTAAATTGTGTGGTACAATTTTGAAGCTATTCACAATAAGGATTATTCCGTTGTGAAAACATTTACTACGGGGCATTCGCAAGTTTGCCTCGTTTTTATTTGTAAATGTTTCATGATCCCTATATCTTCTGTTTGACCTTCAAAAGTAAAGTTTATCTGAGATAAACCTTTTTTGTTTTTAAAAACTTCTTATTCAAATCAATTTGAAACAAACTTTCTTAAACAAAAAAAGGTTCCGCTTTCGCGAAACCTTTTTACTTTTGGGTGGAAGATGGGATTCGAACCCACGACTCCCGGCACCACAAACCAGTGCTCTAACCAACTGAGCTACAACCACCGCTACAAAGGTAATTTTTTTTTCAAAAAACAAACTAATTATCAACTAAAATTCGAGAAGAATTTTTCTGTTGATTTATACGTAAATTTGAGCAATGTCTGGCACTAAAACTATAACACTTAATGTAGAAGGAATGACTTGTGCCAATTGTGCTTTAGGTATAAAGAAACAATTGGAGAAAAAGGGTATGGAGAATGTGAATGTAAATTTTTCAACTGGTGAGGCTTCTTATGTCAATACCATTAATTTGAATATAGACGAGATTAAAGACAGTATTAATAGTTTAGGATATAAAGTAGTAGATAATGTTAATGATCTTGAAGAAAATCAAGAAGGATTATCTACTATAGAGAAGAAATTTTATTTCTCGTTGTTTTTTACTGTCCCGCTATTTTTACATATGTTCTTTTCTCACGACTTTATTTTAAATAATGTGTGGGTGCAGTTGGGCTTGTGTATTCCTGTATTTCTTGTAGGCTTATCCCATTTCGGTAAAAGTGCTTTAGGATCTTTAAAAACGGGTGTTCCGAATATGGATGTTTTGATTGTAATAGGAATAACATCTGCTTTTGGCTATAGTTTATATGGAACAATGGCTTATTTAGGGATGCCCGAAGCACATAATTATTTGTTTTATGAAACTGCTGCAACCATAACTACTTTAGTATTACTTGGAAATGTATTGGAACATCGTTCTGTAAAACAGACTACTACAGCAATTAAGGAGTTAAATCAATTGCAAAAAACAGAAGCAAAACGAGTATTGGCTAATGGTGATACTGAATTGGTTGATTACAACGATATTAAAGAGAATGACATTCTTCAGTTTAATACAGGCGATAAAATTGCTGTTGATGGAGAAATTATCTGGGGAGATGCTATTATTAACGAAGCGATGATTTCTGGAGAAAGTACTCCTGTTTCTAAGACTATTTCCAATAAAGTAATAGGCGGAACAATTGTAGAGGATGGTTCAATAAAGATGAAAGCAGAAAAGGTTGGGAACGAAACGGTTCTTTCTAAGATAATTGAAATGGTAAAGAATGCACAGCAAGATCAACCCGCAATACAAAAGTTGGGAGATAAAGTGAGTGCTATTTTTGTTCCTATAGTAATTGGAATAGCAATATTAACTTTTGTTATTACTTATTTTGCTTTCGATTTAACACTGCAGCAATCGATGATGCAAAGTATAGCAGTATTAGTAATTTCTTGTCCGTGTGCAATGGGATTAGCAACTCCAACAGCGGTTATGGTGGGAATTGGTAGAGCAGCAAAAAAAGGTATTCTTATAAAAGGAGGAAGCACTTTAGAGCAATTTGCTGTAGGGAAAAGTATTGTTTTTGATAAGACAGGAACATTAACCACTGGTAAATTTGTAATTAAGAGTACAAAGTTATATACAATAACTGATGAACAGGAATTGAAGAATATTTTATTTAGTTTAGAGCAACACTCATCACATCCAATTGCTAAATCGATTACCGCATATTTAAAACCAGAAGCTACGAGTATTGAATTAATTGATGTTAAAGAGGTAAAAGGAAAAGGTGTTGAAGCTAAAGATGAACAAGGAAATCATTACCAACTAGGTTCTTATCGTTTAGCAGAAAAGCTAACAGATAATGAGAGCCACTCCATTTATTTAATCAAAAACAATGAGTTAATTGCAGGAGTTGATATTGAGGATGAGTTAAAAGATCATGTAGCAGAAACTATAACATTATTAAATCAACAAGGATTAAACACGGTAATGCTAAGTGGCGATAGAGCTAAAAAATGTAACGATTTGGCAAAAACTATTGGCATAAAAACAGTTTATAGCCAACAGTTACCAGAAGAAAAACTGCTTAAGATTGATAAGCTTCAAAAAACCACTCCAACAATAATGGTTGGAGATGGAATTAATGATGCTCCTGCATTAGCAAAAGCGTCCGTTGGTATTTCACTGAGTAATGCCACACGAGTTGC
>JAJCYN010000245.1 GCA_029262915.1 Flavobacteriales bacterium | reverse complement strand
AACTCAAGAAAAAAATAAGTATTGGAAAAGAAAAAAATTGCAATACTCGGTTCTACAGGCTCTATTGGAACACAAGCTTTAGAAGTAATTGAAGAACATTCTGATAAGTTTCAGGTAGAGGTTTTAACAGCAAATACTAATGCTGATTTGTTAATTGAACAAGCCATAAAGTTTAAACCTAACACTGTTGTAATTGTTAATGAAAGTAAGTTTGATGAGGTTTCAGAAAAATTATGGGAACACAACATTAAAACATTCACTGGAGTAGAGGCATTAGCCCAAGTGGTTGAAATGGAGGATGTGGATATTGTGTTGACGGCATTAGTCGGTTATGCAGGATTACTACCAACTATACGTGCAATTAAAGCCAAAAAGAATATTGCATTAGCGAATAAAGAAACCTTAGTTGTTGCTGGTGAATTAATTACTAAGCTCGCTACTGAAAATGGAGTTGCAATTTTACCAGTTGATTCAGAGCATGGAGCAATTTTTCAATGCTTAACAGGGGAATATCAAAACAAGATAGAGAAAATATATTTAACAGCATCTGGCGGACCGTTTAGAGGGCAGCAAAAAGAAGAACTCAAACATATTACAAAAGAACAAGCCTTAAAACATCCTAATTGGGATATGGGGGCGAAAATCACTATTGATTCTGCAACCCTTATGAATAAAGGATTAGAGGTAATTGAAGCCAAATGGTTGTTTAACTTAAAACCAGAACAGATAGATGTTATTGTTCACCCACAATCCATTATTCATTCTATTGTTCAGTTTGAAGATGGGAGTATGAAAGCACAGATGGGGTTGCCAGACATGAAGCATCCCATACAATATGCCTTATCATTTCCCCATCGGTTTTCATCTAAATCTCCTCGATTTAATTTTATGGATTATCCCGAGTTAACTTTTGAACAGCCAGACCAAAAAACATTTTTAAACCTTTCTTTGGCTTACATTGCTTTAGAAAAGGGAGGAAATTTAGCTTGTATTTTAAACGCTGCAAATGAAATAGCGGTTGAGGCGTTTTTAAGTGATCAAATTCAATTTTTAGAAATAGCAGAAATTAATCAGAAGAGCATGAAAGCCATTGCTTTCATTAAATCTCCAACATATGAAGATTATGTTTCAACTGATATTGAAACAAGAAAATTTGCGTTAACTCTTATTTAAATAATCCCTAACTTCGCTCGAAATTTAATATAATAATGGAATACTTAATACAAGGTGGACAACTATTACTAGGAATATCAATCTTGGTTGTTTTACATGAATTTGGGCACTATATTGCTGCAAAAGCTTTTAAAACAAAAGTAGAGAGTTTTTATCTTTTCTTTAACCCTTGGTTTTCTATTTATAAGAAAAAAATTGGTGATACAGAATACGGTATTGGCTGGTTGCCTTTAGGAGGGTATGTTAAAATTGCGGGAATGATTGACGAGAGTATGGACAAAGAACAGTTAGCTAAAGACCCTGAACCTTGGGAATTTCGTTCTAAGCCAACTTGGCAAAGATTGATAATAATGTTAGGAGGCGTTATTGTAAATGTTATTGTTGCCTTTATTATTTATGCAATGGTACTGTTTACTTGGGGAGAAAAGTACATTCCTGCTAACAATGCAACTTATGGAATTTACTGTGATTCTTTAATGGTAGATTTAGGATTTCAACACAATGATAAAATTGTTGCATTAGATGGAAAACAAATTGATAATGAAGTTACTTATGGTGAAATTAGAGTGCAATTATTGTTGGATGGAATTAGAGAAGTTACTGTAGATAGGGAGAACCATGATGTAAATATTGCTATTCCTGAAGATTTTGCTCAGACAGTGTTAAGGGTTGGAGCAAAAGAGTTATTTACGGAAGAGGCACCATTTATTATTGATTCCATATTACCAAATAAACCAGCTGAGTCTGCAGGATTTATGAAAGGAGATCAAGTGATAGCTATTGATGATGTCCAACTTTCAGGAATAATCCATTCTATACAAATATTAAAAGAGAGTAAAGAAAAGGAGCTGACATTCAAAATTCTTCGGAATAATAAAGAACAAATAATTAAAGTTGTAACGGACGATAAAGGAATGATTGGGGTAGCAAGAAGAACACCATTGGATTTTTTAACAATAAAAACAAAAGAATACGGATTTTTTGAGTCTATTCCAGCTGGTTTTTTCAAAACAGGAAATGTTCTTAAAAGATATATTGATCAGTTTAAATTAGTGTTTTCTAAGGAAGGAGTTAGTCAATTAGGTGGTTTTGGAACTATTGCGAAAATTTATGGAGCAGAATGGATATGGCAACGCTTTTGGGAAATGACAGCCTTAATTTCTGTAATGTTAGCTGTAATGAATTTATTACCAATACCAGCTTTAGATGGAGGGCATGTAATGTTTTTATCCTATGAAATGATTACAAGGCGTAAACCTCACGAAAAAGTGATGGAATACGCACAAATTGCAGGAATGTTTTTATTACTTGCATTTATGCTCTATGCTAATGGCATGGATGTTGTTAGAGCATGGTTTAATTAACTAAATACTGTTAAAAAACAGTATTTACAAATGTTACTTCGTTATTAGAATAAGGTAGTTTTACTTGTAACGTTATCATTAAACCAAAAAACAATGAAAAAATTAATCATTTGCGTATTTATTTTTGTTGGAGCAATAGCAATTAACGCACAAAATACTACTACAGGAAATTCTGAAGACAAAGTTGTATCTTATAAGCCTTCTGTTTTAGTAGTCCCATTTGAGTCTAAAATGTACATTTCTGATATTGATAAAGATTTGGCTATCAAAAATGAAATGAATTTCCAGGATATTAAGGCAAAATTTAGAGCCGCATTGGATAGAGAGATATTTATTGCACTTAAAAAATATTACAATCCCTTATCATTTTACTCCATAGAGCCTCAAGAATCTAGAAAAGAATTGGCTTATATTTATAATTCTATTGGCTATAAGTATGAAGTTATTCCAGAAGAAGTTGTAGTAAAAAAAGAAACAGTCGGGAAAAAATTAATTGGGAAATTTAAGAAAAAACCAAAAGAGAAGGAATATATAAAAGCAGGTATTCAAAACGGAGAGGTTGTATCTCAAGTTGATAATCGTGAAAAATACATGAAGACAACATTGGCAAACGAAAAACTTTTGCCGAATTTGAATAAGAAATACAAAGCGTCACATTATGTGTTTATCAATCAATTAGACATTAAACGATCGGCAGATATGCGTTATGTTGCTGCAGAAGAACAATACAAGAGAGAAATAAAAGTACACTATACTATTTTTGATCAGGATGGAAAAGAAGTAAGTAGCGGAGCCATTAAGTCTAGATTTCCTGCTGGACAAAATGACATTGATAAAATTATTAAAGTACAGTTCTCGCTTATTGCTGAAAGAATTGTAAATAATCTTGTTGGCCCTGACGAAGCGATGGTAAAATAAATGTTCTTAGCAAAATCACCCAGTATAATTAAAAAGTACTATCCCAATTTAACTTGGGACATCCCTAATAACGAAAATAAAATTTACCTTACATTTGATGATGGACCCATTCCTGAAATAACGGAATGGGTGTTGGATATTTTAAATCAATATAATGTTAAGGCCACTTTTTTTTGTTTAGGTTGTAATGTGAACAAAAATCTTACTATTTATTCTAAAATAGTAAGTGAAGGACATGCTGTTGGAAATCATTCTTATCATCATTTAAATGGATGGGATATAGATGATGAAGATTACCTAAGAAACATCAAAAAATGCAATAAATTGGTAACTTCAAAGCTCTTTCGCCCACCTTACGGAAGAATTAAAAAGAGTCAGATTACAGAATTAATAAGAGTGTACAAAATAATTATGTGGGATGTTTTGAGTGGAGATTTCGATCCTAAAACAACTCCAGAAAAATGTTATAACAATGTAATTAAAAACACCAAATCAGGCTCTGTAATTGTTTTTCACGATAGCGTTAAAGCTTCAGAAAATTTAAAGTATGCTTTGCCAAAAACAATTGAGTATTTACTAGAAAAAGGTTTTGTTTTTGATGTGATTCAATAAAAGTTGGTGCGTTTCGTTTAACGTCTTTGTCAGGAACGTTTTAATGTTCTTTACATAGTTGTTAAACGAAGTTAATGCTTTTATCTGACAAAGTCAAGTGCTTAAACAAGAAGGTTTTTAATCACCTTAGGAAAATGTTCATATTCAAGAGCATGAATTTTATTGGCTAAATCATTAGAAGTATCTGTTGGTTCAATGGGGCATTTTGCTTGAAAAATAACTTCACCTTCATCATAATGCTCATTTACATAATGAATCGTAATTCCCGATTCAGTCTCTTTTGCCTTGATTACTGATTCGTGAACCTTGTCTCCATACATTCCTTTTCCACCGTATTTTGGAAGTAAAGCAGGATGAATATTTATGATTTTATTAGGAAATGCTTTTATTAGGTTTTTTGGAATTTTAAGCAAAAAACCAGCTAAAATGATCAAATTTATATTATTTTTTGCCAAAAAACTCAAAATATCGTTGTTTTTTGAAAAATCATCTTTTTGAAAAACAAGTGATTTTATACCTAAATTTTTGGCTCTTTGGAGAACAAAAGCGTTTGGATTGTTGCTTAGAATTAATGAAACATCAACGCTAAGATTATCACTAAAATAATTAGCAATATTTTCGGCATTTGAACCACTTCCTGAAGCAAAAATTGCAATTCGTGTCATTAGATTTATTATCTTCAACGCTCAAAAGTAAAAAAGATGCAACATAAATTTATTCCTTATCAGCAAAAAGAATTAACAAATAAGGAACAGTTAGTCCTTAGTGAAGAGTTTTATCAATTCTTAAGTAAAAGGCGTTCAGTGCGTGAATTTTCTGATAAACCTGTTGATATTAAAATAATTAAAAACATCATTAAAGCTGCTTCAACAGCACCTTCAGGAGCACATAAACAACCCTGGACATTTTGTGTTATTTCTAATCCTGCAATAAAAAAACAAATCAGAGAAGCTGCAGAAAAAGAAGAGAGAGAGAACTATGATAATAGAATGAGTGATCGATGGAAAGAGGATTTAGAACCCTTTGGAACGAATTGGGAAAAACCATTTATAGAAATAGCACCATATATTATTGTCGCTTTTAAAAGGGCTTATGAAGTAATAGATGGAGAAAAGAGAAATAATTATTATGTAAATGAATCTGTGGGGATTGCTTGCGGAATGTTAATTTCAGCGATACATAATGCAGGATTAGTAACACTTACACATACACCAAGCCCTATGAATTTTTTGACAAAAGTGCTGAATAGACCCGAAAATGAACGAGCATATTTGTTATTACCAGTTGGATATGCGGAAAATGATGCTGAAGTGCCCGATATACATAGAAAAACGTTAAACGAAGTAATGGTTCATTACGAATAATTGAAAATAATTTGATTATGTTGAGATAAATAATTTTCTTTGCATCTTACTTAACATTAAAATAAAATAAAATGGCAGATATCGCAGGAAGTGTAAAATCTATTATCGTTGATAAATTAGGAGTTGACGAAAATGAAGTAACTATGGAAGCAAGCTTTACTAATGATTTGGGAGCTGATTCTTTAGATACGGTTGAGTTAATTATGGAATTCGAAAAAGAAT
This sequence comes from Flavobacteriales bacterium, assembly GCA_029262915.1. Classification (GTDB taxonomy): domain Bacteria; phylum Bacteroidota; class Bacteroidia; order Flavobacteriales_E; family Vicingaceae. The sequence goes on along the minus strand of JAJCYN010000245.1, from coordinate 1,190 downwards.
TCAATATCGCAATTCCAGATGACCAAGCAGAAAAAATTGCTACAGTTGGAGATGCTGTAAAATACATCGAAGAAAACGCAAAATAATTGACAGTCTTATAGATTAATTGAAATAGCTTTGAATTTAATTCAAAGCTATTTCAATTTATAGTAATAAATTTAATCAATCTTCTTAATGGAATTAAAGAGAGTTGTAGTAACAGGATTAGGGGCAATTACACCCTTAGGAAAGACTTTTCCTGAAACATGGGAAAATTTAAAAGCTGGAGTTAGTGGATGTGCTCCGATTACTAGATATGATGCATCAAAATTTAAAACTCAATTTGCTTGTGAAGTAAAAGATTACGATGTCGCAGATTATTTTGAAAGAAAAGAAGGCCGAAAAATTGACCCTTATACACAGTTTGCATTAATTGCATCAAAAGAAGCTGTTGCAGATTCTAAGTTAGATATAGAAACTATTGATAAAGATAGGGTAGGAGTTATTTGGGGATCAGGAATTGGTGGAATTAAAACTTTCCAGGATGAAGTAACAAACTTTGTTGAAGGAGATGGAACCCCAAGATTTAATCCTTTCTTTATTCCTAAAATGATTGCAGATATTGCTTCTGGAATGATTTCAATGGAATTTGGATTTAGAGGGCCAAACTTCACTACTGTTGCAGCTTGTGCTTCATCAACAAATGCATTAATTGATGCTTTTAATTATATCAGATTAGGAAAAGCAGATGTTTTTGTTTCTGGAGGTTCTGAAGCTTCAATATACGAAGCAGGAATGGGAGGTTTTAACGCGATGCACGCACTCTCTACAAGAAATGATGATCCAAAAACAGCATCTCGTCCTTTTGATAAGGATAGGGACGGCTTTATTATGGGAGAAGGTGGAGCATCTTTAATTTTAGAAGAATATGAACATGCAATTGCAAGGGGAGCAACAATATATGCTGAAATAGTTGGTGGAGGAATGTCTGCTGACGCACATCATATGACGGCACCTCATCCAGAAGGGTTGGGAGCAACTAATGTGATGAAAAATGCATTATCTGACGCTGGTATGGATGCCTCTGAAATTGATTACATCAATGTTCATGGAACATCTACTCCCTTAGGAGATATTGCAGAATCTCAAGCAATTTTAAGAGTGTTTGGAGATCATGCCTATGATCTAAATATCAGTTCAACAAAATCGAT
>JAJCYN010000244.1 GCA_029262915.1 Flavobacteriales bacterium | reverse complement strand
TATTTTATAGTCATTATTGGTTGCAAAAATATTTTAGAAATAAAAAACAAGCCTGTAATTATTTCTATGAAGATGAATTTTTTCACTCAGGTAAAACTATAAGTTCTGCGATAAACAAATCAGGGAATAAAGGCATTAATTCTTATGGCATTCAACATGGTAATTTTAATGAAGTACATACAGTCTATTCTATATCATCAACCGAAGTTAATGCGGGTTATCCTATGCCTCATAAATTTATTGTTTGGGGTGAGTATTTTAAAAAGATAGTCCAGAAAAATAATAAATTGACCAACGAATACTTTTTAATTTTAGGTAACCCAAGATATGTGAATGCTCAAATTCAAAAAATTAAATCATCTAATAAAATTGATAATGTTTTGTGGTGTTTAACAACAAATGAATGCTTTAGATTGGAATGGGATATAATTAAAAATAATCCTGTTATTCAAAAATCAAAGCTTGTAGTTCGGTTGCATCCTATGGCGCATATTAGTGTAGATGAAGTAGAAAACTTATTGGAAAATATAGATTATGAAATTAGCACTTCTAAATCAATCAGCAATGATTTTGAACAATGTGATTTAGTGCTTACCAGTGCTCATTCTAGTGTTTATTTAGATGCAATTGTTAGCAATTTAAATGAGATACGCTTAGTTACAAATAGGAGGGTTGGTAAAACAAACCTTGATAATGATTTAGTTTCTAATCAAGATGAATTTGAAAGTATTTTAACAGATATAATAAATTGTTCAAACAAAAAAGTTGAAAAAATTGATTATCTTTTAGTACTCGAAAATGAAAATTGGATTAGATTTATAGAAAGTTTAAAAAATTGAAAGTAAAACGAGTTATTATACTAACCGATTCTTTAGGTTTTCCAAGAGAAATTCCTGAGAGTGTAGAATATCAGGAAACATACACATATCTTCTTAAAGAGGAATTTCCTGAAATAGAATTTATTCAAGCTTCATACGGTGGTGCTACTATAGAAAACTTATACCTTCAATCTGAGTACTTAGTATATTTTAAACCTGACTTGGTAATTTTACAATGTGGAATAGTCGATTGTGCACCAAGAGCGTTAACAAAATTTGAAATAGAATTTATAAAGAGATTGCCAATAATATCTGGTGTAGTATCTAAATATTTCAAAAACAGATCAGCTAAACTTAGAAAAAGAAGAAAAATATCTTACACAACAAAGGAGAACTATAGAAAATTTACAGAAAAAATGAGAAGTATTTATGGTGAATCCAGGGTCTTTGCATTGGGAATAGTTCCAGCTAAAACTGATTATGAAGCTAATGTTTACGGAATTACTAAGAGCATAGAAAATTATAACGAATTGTTGAAAGATGTTTTTGGTTCTTTTTTTATTGATACTTCAGAAGTTGTAGATAAAGGAGTCATGACAGATTACCATCATCTAAATAAAGAAGGTCATCAACTAATATACCTAAAGCTAAAGGAATTATTTTAAATTAAATTGTTAAAAAAGTTAATATCTCATTCATTTCTTTATGCCATAGGGCCACAAGTTCCTAAACTGGTAAACATTCTTATTTTACCTATTATTACTCAGTTTTTAACACCTCTTGATTATGGTATTTATGGAACTTTATTAGCTTATACAGGACTATTACAAGGTGTTAAAAATTTGGGTTTTGATGTGTTGTTGGTGAATTCATTTTTTAAAAAAATAAAATGGAAAGATTATTGGAGGAGGTATTTAGGAGGTTTATATGCCTATAACGTACTCTTTGCCCTTATTTATGTACTATTCTTGATGTTTTTTATACCTCAAGAAGCACAAAATAATAAATGGCTTCTAATTTTTTTAATTGTTATTCCTGCCATCTTCTTTGATACTACCAAAATGTTTGGTAGCCGCTATTTTCAACTCAAACAACAGCCGAAATACATTGCATTTGTAAGTGTTTTTGTAGGTGTTATTGCAATTTTTGTTAATCTTTATGCTATCGCTTATTTAAAATTAGGTTATTTGGGATGGTTCATATCTATTGCAATAGGTTCATTGATTTCTTTCTGTTGTTATGCTTATCCACTGTATCTGAAAGTTAAAATTAGACCATACTTATCTTTGAACAAGAATTTCTGGAAAAAGAGTTTAAAGGTTTCACTACCTACTATACCCCATAATTATTCAGCCTATTTACTTAATTCGTCTGATAGAATAGTGATGGATCGATTAAAAGTGCCCATTGATGAAATAGGGGTGTATAATTTGGCTTATATATTTGGAAGCTATTTGGATTTATTTGGAAACGCAGTTGGAATGGCAGTTGGACCATTTTATAGTAAATTATATTCAAAGAAAAATTGGGAAGCAGAATTGCAAGTGAAAAGTTTAACCTTTTTTTTGCAAGTTAGTTTTTTAGCACTTTGTATTACTATTGCATTATGGGTTAAGCAAATTTTTCAATTACTTATTTCTAATAAAGAATTAGAAGTCGCCTACGCTATCAGTATTTTCATTATTATGGGCTATGTTTATCGACCAATGTATTGGGCTGCTGGTACCAAACTATTATTTTATGAGAAAACAAATAAACTATGGAGAATTTCTTTTGTCGCGGGGATATTAAATGTGCTACTTAATGTAATTTTTATTCCTATCTATGGAGTTACTGCAGCAGCAATTACAACATTTATATGTTTAATGTACCTTGGTTTTGCATTCTATTTTTTAGAAGATTATAAATCTCTAAATAATCCTAAATTGAAACCACTTTTGTGGTTGACTATTATTATAATTTCTACCATTGGAATATTTTTATTTAGGGAATCTAGTGTGGTTACAATAATTGTTATTTCGGGAGGAATTATTGGAGGTTATATCATCTATTTTTTTATTAACAAATCAAAAATTAATCAAATTTCTATTTGATAATAGTCATTATTGACTACCAGAAATGACATACTATGCCTAAAAAATTATAAGTAGTTTTACACAATTTTTAAATTAATCATTTTTTACGCAACCTTTTTTAATCTTATTGCGTATATTCGTTATATTGTATTGGGTATTTCACAAAACTTATTTAACTATGAAAAATTATTCTATCTTGCTAATTGTGTCTTTTTTAATCAGTAGTACAGCTATGCTCGCTCAGACTGGTCCTGGAGGCGTTGGAAATAACACAACAAATACTTTTTGGTTAGATGCTTCAAGGTTAACGTTGAACAATAATGATCCTGTAGCTACTTGGGCAGACATGTCTGGAAATGGTAATGATATGACTCAAGGAGTTGCAGTTGATATGCCTACTTTTCAAACTAACCAAATTAATGGATTACCGAGTGTTGATTTTTTTAGAGATTTTGTTGAATCTGCTGCTATTCCAGCAATGAATTCAAATAATTTCTCTTCGTTTATTATTGCTAAAGCTGATAATAATCTTCAAGTTAGTTTTTTATTACATAACAATTATACCACTGGTGCAGGCTCTGCATCGAATCAATTATGGGGTACGTACATGACAACAGCAGGAAACCAGTATAGGTCATTTACTAGAAACAGTACAGGGACTGGTATTCAAAATAATTTAGGATACCAGACTGGATACAATCTAATTTCATCTGTAATATCATCTGCTAATTCTGATATTACAGGATATTTTAATCATAATAATTTGGGATCTACAAGTGGGTATAATGCTACGCCCGGAGGCCATAATCTAACAAGAATTGGAAAAAATGCATCTGCTGATTCACATAAATTCTATGGAAATATCTCAGAGGTAGTAGTTTATAATGTGGCACTAAATTCTGCAGAACATAATATTGTGAGTAATTATTTAGCTGCTAAATACAGAAGGACTATTTCTAATGACATTTATGCTCACGAGTTACCCCATCAATATGAAGTTTTTGGTGTAGGACAAGAGGCTGATGGAAATAATACTACTGCTCAAGGGACAGGAATTGTAGAATTTAGTAGCCCTACATTGGCAAATGGAGATTACATTTTATCAGGGCATGATAATGGGTCTATAATACTAACTAATAATGATGTTCCTTCTTCTTTACCAGGTGCTTCTAGATTTCAAAGAGTATGGAGGGTAGATGCAACTGGAACACCAGGTACGCTAACGGTTTCTTTTGATGTTTCAGGAACTGCTTATGCAGCAGAAACATCTTTTAATATGGTTGTAGAAAATGTTAACGGTGTTTTTGCAGATGGAGGAACTACAGATTATGGTCCAGTTACTAAAGTTGGAAACATTGTAACATTTACTGGAGTTTCATTACCTGATAACTCTTATTTCTCTTTGTTTGGACCAGGAGTGGGAATTCAATCTGCGAATACTGGAGATTGGAATGCTACAACAACATGGAATTGTTCTTGCGTTCCAGGAGCTGGCGATAATGCTGATATTTTAACTGGTCATACCGTAACAATGACGGCAAATGCAGATATAGATACATTAGATATTAATGCTGGTGGTGCATTAGTAATTAATTCGTCACGACAATTACATGTTAAAGGAGATTTGGATGTAAATGGGACATTAACAATTAATTCTAGCACAGTTTATTTTGATGGGGCTGTTGCACAACGCTTTAGAAACTTGTCAGGAGGAACTATATCACTATATAACTTATATGTTGATAATGCAAGTAATGTGAGTTTACATACAGGTGCTTTTGATCTATCAAATGCTATAAAAATTCTTGGAGGACAATTACAGAATATTTCTGCCACATTTACAATGCTATCAACAGCTACTAAAAGCTCTATCATTTTAGATGGTACTGGAGGCAATGGTTTTTTTGGTAACTTTATCTTAGAGAGACATTTAACAACAAGAAATGCAAATTGGGGAGATTTAAGTACACCAGTTTCAAACACAACACTTGGAGATTGGGATTCTGATCCAACCGGAACAGTTACGGAGTTAATATTATCCCATGTTGGTGGTATTGACGGTGATGCAGGCAATTTCTTTTCCGTTTGGGATTGGAATGAGGCTACTCAAGCATTCGATTCAATAATTGATACAAGTAGAGTGTTAACTCCTGGTGATGGATTAGAAATATGGTTGGGTGATGATATGACAACGCTTAATGCTAAAACTATTAACACCATTGGAACTCCAAATTATGGAACTTTCAACTTATCTCTTGTAAGTAGTTGGAATTTATTAGGAAATCCGTATTTGGCATTCTTGCAATGGGGGACAGTATCTAGACCAACAGTTATAGGAGCTACATACTATATTTACAATACCAATAATGGGAATTATGATGCTAGAACAACTGGGGTTATTCCACCACATCAAGCGTTTTGGGTTGAAAGTTCTTCTGCAGGTATATTTGGTATACAAGAAAACGATAAGAGTACCACTACATCACCAACTTTTTATAGGTTAGATGAAAATGAACCTTTAGCTTTTACTGAGGTACAATTGAAGATTAAGAGTAATAATTACCAGTGGAATCACGCTGTTAAGTTGCGCATGAATAATTTGTCATCTGAAGAACTAGACGATTACGATGCGTCATTTAAATCTAGTAGATTAGAAGAGTCACCAAGTATTGTTGC
>JAJCYN010000243.1 GCA_029262915.1 Flavobacteriales bacterium | reverse complement strand
GCAGATGAACAAGTAGTTTTATTAATAGATGAGGTAGACAAAGCAGACATCGAATTTCCGAATGATTTATTGTTAGAATTGGATAAAATGGAGTTCTATTGTTATGAAACCAAACAAACCATAAAAGCAATAAATAGACCTATCATAATTATAACCTCCAACAACGAAAAAGAATTGCCAGATGCTTTTTTAAGAAGGTGTTTTTTCCATTACATCAGTTTTCCTGATAGAGAAACGCTCAAAGAAATAGTTAATGTTCATTATGATGATTTAGAAGAAGATTTGATGCAACGAGCAATGGATATTTTTTACAAGTTGAGAGATAAAAGAGGTTTAAAAAAGAAACCTTCTACAAGCGAATTAATTGATTGGATTAAATTGTTGTTGGTAGGAAAAATTACTACTCAAGAATTAGATGAGGTAAAAAATATGGGGAATATTCCACCTTATTTGGGTGCTCTTTTAAAGAATGAGCAAGATAAAGAGATAGTTGTTAAGGGGTATTAGAAATAATTCGTCATTGCGAATTTTAATTTTTGTCACACTGAGCACGTTTTGTGTGAGTAAAAGCCTCGAAGTGCTACAAAAATAAGATGAAGCAATCTCATCAATAAGATTGCTTCTTGCTTTTGCTAACGCAAAACACTCGCAATGACGTAAAAGATAACATAAATGTTCATAGACTTTTTTCTCATATTAAAGAACAACAAAATCCCTGTTACTATTGGGGAATATCTAACGCTGTTAGAAGCGTTAGATAAAAATGTTATTGACTATTCTGTTGATGATTTTTATTTTCTTTCCAGATCTATATTAGTAAAAAGCGAAGAACACCTTGATTTATATGACCAGCTTTTTGGTGCTTATTTTAAAGGAATAGAAACCATTAGTACAGAAGATTTTATGAGTATTCCTGAAGAATGGTTAAGGAAAAATGGTGAACGATTGATGTCTCCGGAAGATATGGAGAAGATAAAAGCAATGGGTGGATTGGATAAGTTGCTGGAAAGAATAAAAGAATTGTTAAAAGAGCAAAAAGAACGTCATCAAGGAGGAAGCAAATGGATAGGAACAGGAGGAACATCTCCTTTTGGAGCATATGGTTATAACCCTGAAGGAATACGAATAGGACAAGATGGAAGTAGACATAGAAGGGCTGTAAAAGTTTGGGATAAAAGAACATTTAAAAATTTACGGGATGATGTAGAGTTAGAGACACGTAATATGAAAATGGCATTGAAGCGATTGCGTATTCTGTCTCGTGAGGGTGTTTCTGAAGAAATAGATTTAGACAAAACCATTGCTAAAACATCTAAAAATGCTGGGATGTTAGAAATAGAAATGGTTCCTCAAAAAAAGAATACTGTTAAGGTTTTATTATTGTTGGATATTGGTGGCTCTATGGATGATCATATTGAGCTTTGCTCGCAGTTATTTTCTGCTGCCAAGTATGAGTTTAAACATTTAGAATTCTTTTATTTTCATAATTGTTTGTACGAGTTTTTATGGAAAGAGAACATTAGAAGGTGGGACGAACGTGTAAATACTATAGATATGTTTAACACCTTTAATTCTGACTATAAAGTAATTATTGTAGGTGATGCATCTATGTCACCTTATGAGATAATGTTTAAACAAGGAGCAGTAGAACATTACAATGAAGAATCAGGAAAAGTTTGGTTAGAGCGTTTAAAAAAGCAATTTAAAGATGTGGTTTGGTTAAATCCTGTTTCAGAAAAAGAATGGAACTATGTCCAGTCCATTGAAATGATAAAAAATATAATGGATAACAGGATGTTCCCATTAACCATAAAAGGCATTGAAGAAGCAATTTTAGCATTAAAGAATTCTAAGTTGGTTTATTAATTCTGAAAACGAATTTATTTCTTCCACTTTAACAAAATTATTTCTTCATCCTGATAAATTTTTTGAGTAGTTAAACCGTAGGTATTTATTTTAGAATTTTCAGGTATTAATTTTTGATATAATGCAGATTTTTTTTTCAATAAAAGGATACCGCTATTATAAGTGTTCAATTTTTTTTCAATTTCCTGAAATGGAATGGCAGAATTTTTTGCTCCTTGGCAAATTACCATTCTTTCTAAAGGAAATTCAGATCGTAATGCAACAAAATAAGTCTCAGTCCAATCAACATAATCTAGAATTAAACAAGATTCTTCCGTTGCATTTTCTTTAATGATTTGAGAAATTTTTACAACAGATTGATCTTCTAACCTTGGTAAAGGAATAATGTTAGAAGTATTGTAAACGAATGATAGTAATATGGTTAAAGCTCCAAAAATAAATGCTTGTTTTATTTTTTTAGGAGTTAATTCACTAAAATGAATAGCAATAAATGGTAAACTTAAAATAACCAAGGTTCCTATATAACGATGCTGAAAAAGAAGAACCCCTTTAAAAGTATTGTATTGATAAAATAGAAACATTATCCAAAAAGGAATACTGTAAAGAATATAAAGTTTGTTTATAGACTTTTTGGCATAACTTTTAAAAATGGTTTTAAGAATGATATATCCTACAGGAATACCAACCGCTATTATCCATGAAAATGGAAAGAACCATATTCTTTTCAAATAAGATTTAAAATCTAAATTGTCGTTATTTCCCATTATATCGATAGCCCAATGGTAAGTCCCTTGAATGC
>JAJCYN010000242.1 GCA_029262915.1 Flavobacteriales bacterium | reverse complement strand
CTTCAATTTCCGCTGCAATAAATCTCTTTAGTTTTGATAAACTTAACACCGAAGCGTCAATAATTTCCCCAGCCAACAATGGTGTCGAAGCCTTTAACACTGAAGTAGATCCATCATTACCAACAAACTGAATTCTTACATCAGTTGCATCATTTATGGTAACAGATTTTTCACTTCCGTAAAAGTCTCCTTCACTCATACTTGCAACGTGAGTTTTAGAATCGCTTGCCCAAACTCCCATACTGTGAGGATGTTTTTTCGCATAATTCTTTACTGCCTTTGGGGCTCTTCTGTCAGAATTCCCTTCTCTTAGTACTGGATTAACAGCAGAACCTAACACCTTAGCATATTTTGCTTTTGTAGCATCATCACCAGGGTAAGTAGGAACAGCAAAACCCTGCGTTTGTAATTCTTTAATTGCTGCTTGCAACTGTGGAATTGAAGCAGATATATTTGGCAACTTAATAATGTTGGCCTCAGGCGATTTAGCCAATTGTCCTAATTCGGCTAAAGCATCATCCATTTTTTGATCATCAGTTAAACACTCGGAGAAATTTGCTAAAATTCTTCCTGCTAAAGAAATATCCTTGGTTTCTATTTCTATTCCAGAAGGTGCTGTAAAAGCCTTTACTATAGGTAGAAAAGAATAAGTGGCTAACATCGGTGCCTCATCTGTCATTGTATAAATAATCTTTGCCATTTTAAGTGTTTTTTTTGCTGAGTAATATGATTGAAATTGAGTTGCGAAAGTAGTTATTTAACTCCTTTTTTTAAAGGAATTTCAAATATAAATCCTCTAAAAAAGTACGTCATTGCGAGGAACGAAGCAATCTTAACAAAACAACTACAAAAGTTTAACAAGATTACTTCGTTCCTCGCAATGACAATAATAAAATAATTCGCATTTATTTGTTTGAATATTCCAATAAAAATGATTTATTTTGCAGTCCTCAAATTTTAAAGAGAAAAGAGATGTCAAGAGTTTGTCAATTAACAGGAAAGAAAGTAATTACGGGTAATAATGTTTCTCACTCGAAAAGAAGAACAAGAAGAAAGTTTTATCCAAACTTACAAACAAAAAAGTTCTTTATCCCTGAAGAGGATAAGTGGATTACATTAAAAGTATCTGGTGCTGCTATCAGAAATATTAATAAAAACGGAATTGCTGCCTGTATTAAAGAGGCAAAAGCAAAAGGATATATGTAATAAAGAGCTTACTTTATTATTTAAGCGCTGTTACATTGTAGCAGCGTTTTTTTATGCTCAATATTTACAATAAGTTATTAATAACTTTAGGCCTTCTCGTTTGTTTTACTGTTAAAGGCCAGTTAATTTCGTTGTAAGATGAAACACATCGTATTTATATTATTATTTCTCCCACTCTCGTTTATTGGTCAGGAAATCAAAAACAATATACTTATTGAACCCAATTCAATTTACGATACTGACCTTCTACCCGCTTCTTTTTTTGCCAAAAACAGGCAAGCTCTTCGAGATTCTATGCCAAAAAACTCTGTTGCCGTTCTATTTTCAAACCCTGTTCGAAACCGATCTAATGATGTAGATTATGAGTATCATCAAGATCCAAATTTTTACTACTTAACCGGATTGCGAGAACCTCATGCAGTAGTAATTATCTATAAAGAAAAACAAGAATTTAAAGGTCGCCTAACAACTGATGAAATTCTTTTTCTACAAAAAAAAGATAAAAAAAATGAGCTTTGGACTGGAAAAAGATTGGGTACTAAGGAGGCTGTATTGAACCTAGGGATTACTACAGCTATGGAAAATGAGCAGTTTTTGAGTTTTGAAAATGAGTACGGAAGTTTTGATAAAGTACTGATTTTTGAAGAAATTACAGATGTTAATAATTCTAATGATAAAGGAGATTTATTTGGATTACTTCAATCCTTTAAGTTGACCACGAAAAATTTAAAAAATGTGAGCACTTATAGTTTGCCGAAAATAATGGCAAGCTTAAGGCAAATAAAATCTAAAGAAGAAATTGTGTTACTAAGAAAGGCAATTAGTATGACTTGTGATGCTCAAATTGAATTAATGAAAGCACTGAAATCAGGTATGACCGAGTATGAATCTGAAGCCATTGTTGAATACGTTTTTAAGAAAAATGGTGCTGAATACCCAGGGTTTCCATCCATTTTGGGTGGAGGAAAAAACAGCTGCATTATCCATTACAACAGCAACAGGAAAAAACTAACAGGAAAAGATATGTTGGTTAGTGACATTGGGGCTGAATACCATGGATACACTGCCGATGTTACCCGAACTTTACCAGTAGATGGTCATTTTTCTGAGGAAGAAAAAATTATTTATGACATTGTTTTACAAGCTCAACAAGCTGGAATTGACTCTTGCAAAGTAGGTAATAAATTCTGGACACCACATGATGCTACTTCAAAAATAATTACCACTGAATTATTGAAATTAGGTATTATTGAAAAACCCTACCATATGCAACGGTACTTCATGCATGGAACTTCACATTATTTAGGATTAGATGTACATGACCCAGGTTTGCACGGAACGCTACAGCCTGGAAACGTAATTACCGTTGAGCCTGGAATTTATATTCCTGAAGGTGCTGAATGTGATCCAAAATGGTGGAACATTGGCGTAAGAATTGAAGATGATATTTTAATTACCATCAATGGACCAGAAAATTTATCAGCAAAAGCTCCTCGTAAAATTGAAGAGATAGAGGCGTTGATGAAAGAAAAAAGTAGGTTTGAGTAGCCCCTCTTAATCTCCCCGAAGGGGAGCCAAAAGTACTAATCTTCCGATTTATTTTGGAGCCTCATTTTAATAGCAGCAAAGTTTTGAAGCACAAGTTATGAAATGTAATAATAATTCTATTGCTCTAAAATCAAATACAACACTCAGTCTAGTGAAGGAGTTTTCATTCTTTTTTCATACAACTTTGACATAATTCTCAATTGATACATAGACAATTCATTATCTAATAACTTTAGCATTAGAAGTCCTTCTACTTCATTAACAATTAACTTACTCATTTTCTTTATCTTATCTATCCGAATTTGTAAAACCTCAATATTCTTAGTTTTAATACTCGTTTGATATTCCAATATCAAATTATTTATTAGACTTAAATTAATCTTTGAAGACTCCCTTTGTAATTGGATAATTTCTTGGATTTTTTCGTACTCAACAATGCAGTAACTCATATTCTCATCTAATCCAAATTCTTTTTCATAAGATTCTTGAAGTAGATTAATTGAGACCTCCCTAAAACTATGGTAATCATATAATCTATCCTCAACTTCTATTAAAAACAAATCATTATTAGGCTTATCTGAACAACCTACTAAAATGAATAAAACTGTAATACTGAAAAGATAAATTCTTTTTTTCATCTATAAAATCCTAATTAGCCACTTCACTCAAAAACTTAATACGCAACAAACGCATTTCTTCTTCAGAGAAGGCATCTTCAAATTCTTCTAAGGCTTCATCTACATCATCACTTTCTGCTTCCATAAAATATTCAAAAACTTCATCTTGATCAGTTTCATCTACCTCTCCATTAATGTAGTAGTCTAAATTTACTTTAGTACCTGAAAGCACAATGTGTTCTATTTCGGTTAAGATATCATCAACTTCTTTTCCTTTTGCTTTAGCGATATCTTCTATTGGTATTTTTCTATCAATACTTTGTATTACAAAAACTTTTAATCCAGATTTGTTAACTACCGATTTTACCACCATATCTAATGGCCGTTCTATCTCGTTGTCCTCTACATAACGCTCAATTACATCTAAAAATTCGTCTCCGAATTTTTCTGCTTTTCCTTGTCCAACTCCAGAAATATTAGTCAATTCTTCCATTGTAATTGGATAGCGCGTAGCCATGTCCTCTAATGAAGGATCTTGAAAAATTACATAAGGCGGTAATTTTTTTTCTTTACCAATCGATTTTCTTAAATCTTTTAAGATGTTAAATAGTGTTTCATCAGCGGCTCCCGCTCCACCTTTCTGGGGAACTATAACATCACCATCATCCACATCACTATAATCGTGTGCTTTTACTAACTCAATTGAAACTGGTTTATCAATAAACAATCTTCCTTTTTCACTTACTTTAAGGATCCCATAGTTCTCTATCTCTTTAACCAAGTAGCCATAAATAATGCACTGTCTAATTATGGCATCCCAATATTTTTCGTCCTTTTCATTTGCCGTATCTTCTCCTTTTCCAAACATTTCATGTGCATCATGACCAAAAGATTTAATATCTGAACTAGCATTTCCTGCAACAAAATTGGCAACATATTTTGCCTTAAACACTTCTTTTAATCCTAAAATACACTCCAATAAAATCTTCACATCCTCTTTTCCTTCAAATTTCTCTTTCGGATGAGCACAGTTATCACATAATCCTCCATCTGTACAATCAGTATCAGTATATTCCTCTCCAAAATAGTGCAATAATTGCTTTCTTCTACAAACTGCTGTCTCTGAATAAGAAACCATTTCAAAAATCAATTGCAACCCTATTTCTAACTCTGCTACTGGTTTTCCGTGTAAGAATTTTTCTAATTTTTCAATGTCTTTATAACTATAAAAAGCCAAACAAAGTCCTTCTCCGCCATCTCTTCCTGCCCTTCCTGTTTCTTGGTAATAACTCTCTAAACTTTTAGGAATATCATGATGAACTACAAATCGAACATCTGGTTTATCTATTCCCATTCCAAAAGCAATTGTTGCTACAATTACATCTGCATCTTCCATCAAAAATGCATCTTGGTTTCGAGCTCTTGTTCCAGAATCTAATCCTGCATGATAGGGTAATGCATTAATTCCATTTACCTGTAACAACTCTGCAATTTCCTCGACTTTTTTCCGGCTCAAACAATAAACAATACCAGATTTACCCTGATGCTGTTTTATAAATCGTATAATTTCTTTTTTTACATCCTTTTTAGGACGAATTTCATAATAAAGGTTAGGTCGATTAAACGAAGCCTTAAAAACTTTAGCATTCGTCATTCCTAAGTTTTTCTGAATATCTTCTTGAACTTTTGGGGTAGCTGTTGCTGTTAACGCAATAATAGGAACCCTATCTATTTCCTCTATGATTGTCCTTAACCTTCGATATTCTGGTCTGAAATCGTGTCCCCACTCTGAAATACAATGTGCTTCATCAATTCCAAAAAATGAAATTTTAATACTCTTTAAAAAAGCTACATTTTCATCTTTAGTTAATGACTCAGGTGCAACATATAATAATTTTGTTATTCCACTACTTACGTCTTCTTTAACTTGTCTTGCCTCTGTTTTTGTTAATGAAGAGTTATAAAAATGGGCTATTCCATGTTCAGAAGACAATCCTCTAATGGCATCTACTTGGTTTTTCATTAAAGCAATTAACGGAGAAACAATTATGGCTGTTCCTTCAGAAATTAAAGCTGGTAGTTGGTAACATAAAGATTTACCTCCGCCTGTAGGCATTATCACAAAAGAATCTTTTCCTTCTAATAGGTTTTGAATAACTAGCTCTTGTTCTCCTTTAAAGGTATTAAAGCCAAAATATTTTTTTAGATAATCTGTTAACGGGGCGTTTAACGTTTGCATTAAATTGTAGTTTCTTTTTTATTCATTTACATTTGTATATAAATATACGACAAATAAATTAGTATAATTTTATTTTTTGTGAAAAAAATAATGCCTTTGAGTTCGGAAGAAGATATATTAAATATTGCTAAACAAACGTTAGAAATAGAAGCAGCTTCTATTTCTGGTTTAGTCAACTATATTAATGATGACTTTGTAAAAACGATTCAATTGATACTAGCATCTAAAGGCAGAGTGGTTATAACTGGCATTGGAAAGAGTGCTAATATTTGTCAAAAGATTGTAGCCACCCTAAATTCTACTGGAACTCCATCTTTATTTATGCATGCAGCAGATGCCATTCATGGAGATTTAGGAAATATTTTAAAAGATGACGTAGTAATATGTATTTCCAAAAGCGGTGACACTCCAGAAATAAAATCATTAGTTCCCTTGGTTAAAAGCTTTGGAAACAGCTTAATTGCAATAACTGGTAATCCGAATTCTTTTTTAGGAAAACAATCCAATTGCGTGCTAAACACTTTTGTCGAAAAAGAAGCTTGCCCAAATAATTTAGCACCAACAAGCAGTACTACTGCACAATTGGCAATGGGAGATGCTTTAGCTGTTTGCTTATTGGAAAGTAGAGGGTTTGATAGTAAAGATTTTGCAAAATTGCATCCTGGAGGAGCACTAGGGAAAAAATTATTTTTAAAAGTTTCTGACATTTTTCCAACTAACGAAAAACCAGCAATTACTCCAGAAAGTTCTATTAAAGATGTTATTATAGAAATATCTTCAAAACGATTAGGAATAACTGCCGTTATTGAAAATAATAATTTAATAGGAATTGTTACTGATGGTGATTTAAGAAGAATGTTAGAAAGTTCTTCCGATTTTGATAGCTTAACTGCTAAGGACATTATGACAACTTCTCCAAAAACTATAACAGAAGATGAAATGGCCACAACTGCATTAAAGCAAATGCAAAACAACAACATTACACAGCTTATTGTTACAGATAACGATACATATCTTGGCGTAATTCACTTACATGATTTGTTGAAAGAAGGAATAGTTTAGTTCATGGTAAAATGGACTAAACCCTAATAACTAATGATCATCTTAACACCAATAGTCTTTCTGAATCTAGTTTTATAAAAATAAACAAGAGTATGGTAAACGACCACAGAGAGGAACCTCCATAACTTATAAATGGCAATGGAATTCCAATAACTGGAGCTAAACCTATTGTCATTCCTATGTTTATTAAGAAGTGAAAAAACAGAATGGAAGCTACTCCATAACCATAAACTCTGCTAAAAATTGATCGTTGTCTTTCTGCTAAAAAAAGTAGCCGCAAAAACAATGCAATATAAATTGATACCAAAACAAATGTTCCTACAAACCCCCATTCCTCACCAACAGTACAAAAAATAAAATCAGTGCTTTGTTCTGGAACAAAATCGAACTTTGTTTGGGTTCCTTCTAAAAAACCTTTTCCCGAAATACCACCCGAACCAATTGCAATTAAAGATTGTTTAATGTTCCACCCGTTTCCTTGTCTCAGTTCTCTCAAACTATACTTTTTAGCTCCAATATCATCTCTTATTTGTTGTTTTTCTTCTTGACTTATTCCTTCTGCATCTCTTTCTATTTTAAGTTCTTCTATCTGTTCAACTAACTTATCCTCCTCGCCCAAAAGGACAGTAATTCTTGTTCTTTGATGTTCTTTGAGTACTTTATTAAAAGTGAAATCAATACTGAAAATATAAAAACAAGTCAATACAAAAATTAAAATTCCTACAAAATGGGTTGCTTTATCTTTTATTTCTTTTTTTGTAAATAAATAAAAACTTAGAAGTAACAACAAACTTCCTATTCCATAATAAACAAGAGTTGGTTTTAACTCATAATTATAAAATACATAAGTTAAAATTGAAAATATTGCCAATGAAATAAATGTAGTTTTTAAATTATATTT
Organism: Flavobacteriales bacterium; assembly: GCA_029262915.1. GTDB lineage: Bacteria > Bacteroidota > Bacteroidia > Flavobacteriales_E > Vicingaceae. The sequence goes on along the minus strand of JAJCYN010000242.1, from coordinate 728 downwards.
AAAAATGGTATAAAAAAGAATAAACGCAAAAGAGGCTACTATGATAATATTAATGGGGCCAAAAATGAGAGTTAACACAAAAACAAGAATTGCCAGTATCCCAAATAATAAAATATTACCTGATAAGCCTTCTCTGTACAATACAAAAATAAATGCTGCGTAAACTAACGTAGAACCTGTATCGTTTTGCAAAAGGATAAGAGCAGCAGGAAGTCCAATAATTATAGTTGCAATTAATTTTGTCTTAATATCTTTCATTTTAATATTCAACGTTGAAAGATATTTGGATAATGCCAAAACCGTTGCAAATTTAGCAAACTCTGAAGGCTGAATTTTAAAACTCCCCACCTGAAACCATGAGGTTGCTCCATTTATTTTAACGCCAAAAACTAAAACCGCCAATAAAGAAAGCAATACAATCCCATATATCGGAATAGCAAAAGAGGTGAAAAATTGCCCTTCAAACAACAGTACTATAAACGCTAAAACCAAGGCTAAAACGATCCATAATAGTTGCATTCCATAACGTTGAGAGATATCAAAAATACTATGGTGTTCTTCATTATATACTGCCGCATAAATATTTATCCATCCTATAAATACAAGTGAGAGATAGAGTAAAATAATTACCCAATCTACATTACCAAATATGCTACTATACTTTCTCATTTATCAGTACCTGATTCTAGTATAGTAGTTTCTAAAATTATTTTTTCTTTAGGTTTATT
>JAJCYN010000241.1 GCA_029262915.1 Flavobacteriales bacterium | reverse complement strand
TACTATCTTTTTTTATGAGATTTTGCTCAAAGTTTTTCCACTTTTCCTTATTTTGTTCGATAAAATCGGATTCTTTCATTAGCTTTCTCTGCGAAGTGTCCAATTTAGGAAATACATTTAAAATAAAAAAGTGAATAAGATTGAAATAACAACAACACAAAATGTGACCATTGAGTATGAACTTTCTTCATTAATATATCGTATTGCTGCTTTTTTGCTAGACTTTATTATTCTTGTTGTTGGATGTTCTATTCTCTCCTTGGTTATTCAAGGGGTTTTTGGGAGAGCAGCTGATATTGTTATGTATTTTACAATTATTCCAATCATATTTTTTTATAGTCTAGCTTTTGAACATTTTAACAATGGACAATCTATTGGGAAAAAGGCATTGAGTTTAAGAGTTATTAAAACAAATGGAGAAAAAACACAGTTTTTAGATTATGCTATGCGTTGGGTTTTTAGGACACTTGATATTTATGGGTCATTTGGTGCTGTTGGAGGGCTAGGAATTTTGGCTTCATCAAAAAACCAACGATTGGGCGACTTTTTAGCCAATACAGTAGTCGTTAGAGTTGGAAAAACAGAACGAATGAAATTACAAAACCTTTTACGTTTAAATCAAATGAAAAAGTACACACCAACTTATCCTCAAGTATTAAAAATGCAAGAAGAAGCTATGTTAATTGTAAAGGAAACGCTGGAAAGAAAGCATAAAAATGATAACTATGCTCATCAAAAAGCAATAGAATTATTAGTCCAAAAAATGGAAATAGAGCTTGAAATAGAAGCTCCTAAGAATAAAATACAATTTTTAAAAACGCTCCTTAAAGATTATGTGGTGTTAACAAGATAACCTTTGTCTTATGGAGAACAATAATATAACATCTAGATAGCTTATTTTTGACGAGTTTAAATTCTGTTATAAATGAAAAAGATAACCTTACTATTTACCTTATTCTTAATGGTATTAGTTGTTTTTGGACAAGTACAACAAGAAAATCAATTTAATGTAAAGTGGGACAATGGCTTTAAGTTAGAATCTGCTGATAAGAATTTTAAATTAAAGTTTGGTGGAAGAATTAATATGGATTGGTTATTTATTGACCAGGAAGATACCCTGAATACTGTTTTTGGAGAACCAAATAATACAACTGAATTCAGGAGGGTGCGATTTTATAATATGGGACAAGTTTATAAAACAGTAGATTATAAATTAGAAATAGACTTTGGGAGAGGGCCTGTTGCTTTGAAAGATGTTTTTATTGAGATAAAAAAAATGCCACTTGTCGGAAATTTAAGGGTTGGTCATTTTAAAGAGCCAATCAGAATGGAAGTAGAAACAAGCGGAAAGTATTTGTTGTTTTTAGAAAGGGGAAATAATGAGGCTTTTCTTCCCGTTCGAAACTTCGGGTTTATGTTCCATAAGGCAATATTAAAACAACGAGCAACCTACTCTATTGGTACTTTTAGAACTTCAGATGCTTTTGGGAACAGTGCAGGAAAAGATGATTACAGTGCAACAGGAAGGATAACAGGATTACTTTTTCATAATAAAGAAAAAGCGCATTTACTTCATTTAGGAGCAGGCTATAGTTATAGAAACCCAGAAACAAATACCTATAAAATTTCTACCCAACCAGAATCACATATGGCTCCAAAATATGTTAGTACAGGAACAGTTGCTAACGTTGATGATATTGGAATTGCTGTTGTAGAATTGGCATTTGTTTGGGGGCGATTTTCAGTTCAAGGAGAATATATTTATTCTGCTGTGAATACAAGTGACAGCATTCCTTCTTATGATTTTAGTGCTTATTATGGAGCCCTTAGTTTCTTTATAACAGGGGAGCATAGAAATTATTTAACAAAAACAGGTGCTTTTGGAAGAGTAAAACCAAAAAGAAATTACGATGGAGAAGGTGGTTTTGGAGCTCTTGAGTTTACCGCGAGATATTCTGAAATTGATTTAAACAGTAAAATTATTGAAGGAGGAAAACTAAAAGACATCACCTTAGGTTTAAATTGGCATTTAAACCCTGTAACAAAACTGATGTTTAACTATATTCTTGCCGATTTAGAGCAAACCAATGTTAATAGTACTGCAAACATTGCACAAGTAAGGTTTCAAATAGATTTTTAATAGTTATTAAAAATCACACCTCATTTCTTTAAAGACGTCTCTCTTAACATAAACTTAACATAGAAGTAAATGTCTCATAACATTTTGCTGTGTTATAGCAGATAGTTTTGTATCAAATTATTAAAAACGACCTACATTAACTTAAAGAGATGAATAAAATTAACTTATTATTAACTGCAATTTTAATTTCAACCTTATCCTTTTCTCAGGATATTACCAATAATAAATTTGGAAAAGGCTTATATAATGTTGTTGCAAAAGATAGTTCTTACACTATGAAATTTGCAATAAGAATGCAATCTTTATATGTAGGAGAATGGAATGTAAATGATTCTACAGGAATAGGAGCAGGTAATTCACAATTTTTAGTTAGAAGAGCAAGATTAAAATTTGGAGGGTTTGCGTATAGTCCAAGATTGAAATATAAAGTAGAATTAGGATTAACAAATCGTGATATTTCAGGAGCATCTTCTCATACGAAAGGAGCACCTCGTGTAATTTTAGACGCTGTAATTAAGTGGAACTTTTATAAAAACTTTACACTATGGGCTGGTCAAACAAAACTACCAGGAAACAGAGAACGAGTTATTTCATCAGCCAATCTTCAATTTGTTGACCGATCTAAATTAAACTCTAATTTTAATATTGATAGAGATATGGGAGCTCAATTGCGACATCATTTTAAATTGGGAGGAAACTTTATTGTTAGAGAAATGATTTCTGTTTCTCAGGGAGAAGGAAGGAATGTTACAGACCCAAATCTTGGAGGATATCAATATACAGGAAGAGTCGAAGTGTTGCCTTTTGGGAAATTTGCAAGTAAAGGAGATTATGTTGGGTCAGCAGTAAAAAGAGAAGACAAACCAAAATTAGCATTGGGAGGAACTTATGATTTGCACGATAGAGCGGTAAAAACAAAAAGTAACCAAGGAAGCTATATGGAAAATGATGCAGGATTTTTTGAAACAGACATTATAACAGTTTTTGGTGATATGATGTTTAAATACAAAGGGCTTTCTTTAATGGCTGAATATGCAGTTAGAACTGCTGACAAAGACAGTGTTATGAACATAGATGGAACAAAAACAGGTCAGGTTGTGGCTGTTGGAACAGGAATGAATTTTCAAGCAGGTTATATGCTTAAAAATAATTGGGAATTTGCTGGAAGATATACATTAACCGACTGGGATATGGATGTAACTGGAAAAGAAGCACAAACACAATATACATTTGGAATTTCTAAATTTTTAGCAGGACATAAATTAAAAGTTCAAACAGATATTACGTACAGTACAACAGAAAATAATCCTGATGATGAACTGATATATCGATTACAATTTGATATTCATTTTTAAAGAAATTAAACAACAAAGAAAAGCCCTCTAACCAGAGGGCTTTTTTGTTGTGATTAAAAAGTTATACCCTAAATTTAAAAGTGTATTTTTTTAAATCTTCATTAGCATTTTTAATTTTTTCTTTTAATCTTTCTTTGTAATCAATTGTCTCATTAAGAACAGTTTCATCACCAACACCAATTATTTGTGAAGCTAAAATTCCTGCATTTAAAGAGCCATTAATACCCACGGTGGCAACAGGAATACCAGGAGGCATTTGAACAATTGCCAATAAGGAATCTAACCCATCTAGACTAGCTTTAATAGGTACCCCTATAACAGGAATGGGTGTCATTGCAGCAATTACACCTGGTAAATGAGCAGCCATTCCAGCAGCAGCAATAATTACCTTAATGCCATTTTTTTTTGCATTTTTTGAAAAGCATTCTACCTGTTCTGGTGTTCTGTGTGCAGATAATGCATTTACCTCGAAAGGAATTTCCATTTCATTTAAAAATTCTGCTGTTTTTTGCATTATAGGCCAATCGCTTGTGCTGCCCATAATTATACTTACTTGTGCTTTCATTTATTTTGTTTTTTAGCTATTAAATTAGGGTTAAGAATAATGGCAAATTGAAG
>JAJCYN010000240.1 GCA_029262915.1 Flavobacteriales bacterium | reverse complement strand
TTAAAAATGCAATGCAATATTTTGATAATGAACTAAAAGAGTTTTTTGAGTAAACAAAACAATAGCCACTAATGCACGAATAAACTACCAATGAATAATTTAATATATAAAGATGAAAGTTATCAAATCATTGGAAAATGTATGGAAGTACACAATAATTTAGGTGCTGGTTTCTTAGAAATTGTATACAAAGATGCCTTGGAGTATGAATTTAAAAAAGCTAATATTCCTTACGAAAGAGAAAACAATACGTTGTGAATTATAAAGAGAAAATATTACCTCATAAATTTTATGCGGACTTTGTGGTTTTCAATAAAATTATTTTGGAGGTTAAAGCTGTTTCTGGAATAGCAGATGAGTTTGTTGCACAAGCAATTAATTACTTAAAAGTATCTGATAATAAATTAGCTTTAATTGTAAATTTTGGAGAATTAAGATTAAATTCTAAGAGAATTGTCTTATAAAACATTAGTGCATTAGTGGCGAGAAAATTATTTGCCACGAATACACGGATTAAGAAAGAATAACTATGAATAAAATAGCTTATATCAATAACCAACCTTTTGAGTTTAAAAAAGGAGAAACCATTTTAAACTTTGTGAAAAGAGTTGAAGGAGAAAAGATTATTCCTACACTTTGTGATGCTCCAAATTTGGAAGCTTTTGGCTCTTGTAGAGTTTGTAGTGTAGAAGTTGCCTTAGAAGAAAACGGTTCAAAAAAAACTGTAGCATCTTGCCATACGCCAGTAATGGAAAACAGCTACATTTATCCAGATTCAGAAAACATTCAAGAATTACGAAAAAACATTATCGAGTTAGTTCTAACAGATCACCCATTAGATTGTCTAACCTGTGAAGTAAGTGGAAACTGTGAATTACAAGATGTTGCTGCAAGTGTTGGAATAACCCAAGTTCGTTATCCAGAAGGAGCCAATCATTTAAATAGAGAACGAGATGCTTCACACCCCTATATGCGTTCCGAATTATCAAAATGTATCAACTGTTACCGTTGTGTGAGGGCTTGTGATGAAGTACAAGGTCAGTTCGTATTAAATATGGCTGGTAGAGGTTTTGATGCACACATTGTAAAAGGGAACAACGAATCATTTATGGATTCAGACTGTGTAAGCTGTGGAGCTTGTTCACAAGCTTGTCCAACCAATGCCATTTCAGATGTTTTCCAATCAAAATCAGTACAAGCAACAGAAAAAACAAGAACCATTTGTACTTACTGTGGTGTTGGCTGTAACTTAGAAGTAGCTACCAAAAATGGTAAAATATTATCTATCCAAGCGCCTTATGATGCAGAAGTAAACCAAGGTCATACTTGCTTAAAAGGAAGGTATGCATTTAAATTTTACAATCATCCAGAGCGATTAGATTCTCCTATGATTAAAAGAAATGGAGAATTCGAAAAAGTAAGTTGGGAAGAAGTTTATGACCACATTACAGGTAACTTAACCAAATTCAAATCTGAATTTGGACCGGATTCAATTGCTGGAATTTCCTCATCTCGTTGTCCGAATGAAGAAAATTATTTAATGCAAAAATTCTTTAGAGCAGTTATTCAGACCAATAACATTGATGGGTGTGCCAGAGTATGCCACTCTCCTACAGCTTTAGGAATGCAACGCACTTTTGGTACAGGAGCAGCAACCAATTCAGTAGATGATTTAAACGATACAAACTGTATTATGGTAATTGGAGCCAATCCAACTGCTGGACATCCAGTTACAGGAGCGAAACTGAAACAATTCGCAATGAAACAGAATAATGTTACCATTGTAATTGACCCTCGTAAAACAGAAATTGCCAAATATGCAGATTATCATTTAGCATTACGCCCAGGAACAAATGTCGCTGTATTAAATATGATGATGTATTACATTATTTCAGAAGGATTAGCTGACAGTGATTTCATAAGCAGAAGAACAGAAGGTTTTGAAGATTTTAAGACTGAATTGATGAACATTGATTTGGATAAATTAGAAGCTGTCTCTGGAGTAGATAGAAATGATGTTAAAGTTGCTGCAATTGCTTATGCATCAGCACCAAATGCAATGAGTTTCCACGGATTAGGAGTTACCGAACACAGCCAGGGAACATTTACTGTAATGCAAATTGCAGACTTGGCCTTAATGACTGGTAATATTGGAAGAAGAGGTGTTGGAGTTAACCCTCTTAGAGGGCAAAACAATGTGCAAGGAAGTGCAGATATGGGAGTTCAACCTCACCAAGGAGCAGGTTATTTAGACATTACCAATGACGAAGTGAACAAAAAATACAATGAGTTTTATGGAGTAACAGTTCCTAAAGAAATAGGATATAAAATCCCAGAAATGTTTGATGCTGCTTTAGATGGAAAACTAAAAGCAATCTGGATTATTGGAGAAGATGTAGTACAAACCGATCCTAATACACAGAAAGTAATTAAAGCATTGGAGAATACCGAAATGGTAATTGTACAAGAATTATTTATGACAGAAACTGCCAAATATGCTGACGTTATTTTACCAGGAGCTTCATTCTTAGAAAAATCAGGAACATTTACCAATGGAGAAAGACGAGTACAACGTGTTAATCAAGTAGTAGAACCTATTGAAGGCTGTAAACCTGATGGACAAATTATTATAGACATAATGAACCGTATGGGATATGCTCAACCTGATTACACACCAGATGGAATGTTAGAAGAAATTTCTCAAATTGTTCCATTTTTTGCAGGTATAAAATGGGACGAATTAGGAATAAATGGTAAACAATGGCCGGTTGCACCAGATGGAACTGACACTCAAATATTACACACGGAAGAGTTTAAACGTGGTAAAGGATATTTTGAATACAATGCCTTTAGAGAAAGTGAAGAAATTCTACAAAATGGAAAAGACTATCCATTTATCTTAACCACCAATAGAGATTTAGAGCACTACAATTGCGGTGCAATGACCCGAAGAACTGGTAACGTAGAAATTCATACCAAAGATGTGCTGTGGATCCATCCAGATGATGCGAAAAATAATGCCATTGCTGATGGTGATTTGGTTTGTTTAGAATCGCCAAGAGGAAAGGTAGATATAGAAGCTTGGATAACAGATGGTGTAAATCCTGGTATTTTAAGCACTACTTTCCATTTTCCAGAAATTATGGTAAACAATGTTACATCTGATGTGCACGATTCTGAAGCAATGTGCCCAGAATACAAAGTAGTATCTGTTCGTATTAGAAAAAGTAAAGGAAAGCATAAAGTGTTGACAAAGGTTTAAAATAGATTTCTCAATTGGTGTTTTGAAAAGTATAATAATGATAAAGTATTATCTGAATGATTGCAAAAATGAAAACTAGAAATCAGATTTATGAGAAATATGGAGAAACTGCTGAAGCAGCACAATTACTTGAGATTGAAATTGGAAATTTTTTATTAGAAAATGAAGGTAAAGAGCATAATCTTATCGAAAATATTGACAGACTTAAAGCAAAGGAGATTTTAGACAAGATTAACAAAAGTACACTCGGACAGCTTGTAAGAAAGTTTAAAAAAGATGAATCATCTTATGATGATTTAATAAACGTATTAGCAATTGCTTTAGCATCTAGGAATAGACTTTCTCATTCATTTTTTCGAGAACATAATTTTAGAATTAATTCAAATGAAGGAAGAATGATTATGTTTGAAGATTTGGAAAAAATTCATTCAGAAATTTTTTCTGCATACAAGAAGTTATTACTTGTTCGCGGAATTGACCTTGATAATATTACAATGGAAATTCCGTCAA
>JAJCYN010000239.1 GCA_029262915.1 Flavobacteriales bacterium | reverse complement strand
AACAAATTTCTTATTAAAAGAATAGTAGTAATTGGTGGAGATTAACGGAAAATAATTGGATAGAATTTTATGGTAAATCCCGAAACTGAATTTCCATTTTTCACTTAACACTTTCGTATAATTAATATTGATTGCTGTAGGAAGTGCAATGGAATAATCACCCTTCTCATTGGTGGTTGAGATGCTATTAATAATCGAATCTTTTGATAAGTTACTCAATAAGCTATCGTTTAAGTCAAAAATATTATCGACCACAATTCCTTCAAAATGAAAAGTGCTGTCAGCGCCAATTTCTATAGATTGCTTATTCCAGTAAATAAAACCCAAATCTTCCACCCCCAGATAAATTTTATCTCCATTTTTAAGGAAAAATTCTGTAAACAGGTCAGTTGAAACACCAAATCCATTAAAAGCGGAAAATCCCTTATTGGCAGTATCTGAAGAATTATAAAGATAATTTAAATCCACATCTATTTCCCTCCCTAATTCTTCTGTAAATATTGATCCTTTTGGAACCGTTATGGCTTCATATTCTTCTGCTTTTAAAATGGATAATATAACACCCTCTTTAGCCAATTTACCATCAAAGTACTTATGATTAATAATCCCAAAATTTAATTTCTGATACTTGTAATAATTGTAATTTGTTCCTCCAATCTCCGCACTCTTTCCTGCGAATTGTTTATTACCATCAAATGTAAATTTGAATAAATCAGAAGAAAATGAACCATCAATATGTTCAATACTTTCTAATCCAACAACAAGAGACATATTTGTTTTCCCAAAAATGGTATCTATAGGAATTTCAGCATTTATTCGATAATTCAAATCTCCTCCTAACCTATTGTTATTTGACAATTTTTGATAGGCTTTATCTTTCTGTTCTCTTTCAATCTTCCCTCCAAAAATAAATTTATTTAAAAATTCATTGTTCATTACAGAAGAACCATAAGTGTAATTAACTCCAAATGAAACATTCAAATGTTGCGTAGTATCTACAAAAAAACTAGTACTATTTTGTGCTAATAATGGAATCGGAGAAACAACTATTATCAAAAAAACTAAATGAATACTCCTTAAAACACTCATCTTTTATCTAAAACTTACGTTGTACGAAAAATCTCCAACCATTGTGATATCAATCTCATAACCTTCATAAATTTTAATAAATTGAGGTTGAGCGGTGGTGCTAAATGCTATACTCAACAAAATGTGTTTGGCTAGATATAAATTATCGACATCAGCCGTAGTTAAAGGAATAGACATTACCGATTCTCTTTTACTAATTACTCTTAAAGAAGCATCTACGGGAGCTGATTGTATTTGACTATTAACTGCTAAATTTTGAAGGAAATTCATATTCTCATCGTATAATGCTAATTGAATGTTTGCATCAAAAGGGTAGCCATTACTAGCGTACAAAAATAATGTCCCATCTATTATCCTTCCTGACACACTTTCTTCAGAAAGAGAAAAATCAACAGTATCTTGTAAAGTGAGGTTATTGGCAATTAAAGATAGAGGAAATTCAACATTTAAATTTGTTTCTAATGCGTGATTCTTAAACGCAAAATCATTACTCCCAGAAAGATTCCCAAAGGGATTTATAATTAAATTAATATCATATTGTAATTGGTTTGGGAATATTTCAACCAGTTGATCGATGTTAGAATTTGTTGTATTCATTGAAATAGTTTGATTGGTATAAGTTACTTCTGGAGTTGTAAAAGTTAACTGTGCTCTATTTAAATTAATTGGAGATCCGATACTTGAATGACTTAAAACACTATTACTTGAAGTATTTGTATTTATTGTAGAAAACTGATTTAGTATTAATTGGGCATCGACACCTATTCCATTTTTAAACTCAATATTTACATCTACTTGTTCCAAATCAAGGGTTCCAGAGCTTATTTGATTAAATGCTGTTACATTTGTTATGTCCGGCCCAAAATGCAATTGCTGATTACCAAAATATCCCCTTACAAAAGATGGAACAATGTCTATTAGCCTATTGTTATAGGTAATTCTTTCTCCAATAGCTATATTAACTGATCCCGTAGCATTTGTGTCTACAGTTGCTTCAGCTCTTGTGATAAGTGTATTTATCTCCGATTTAGAAATTCCTGTCAAGTCCAACTCATAGCCACTTAAATCAAACATTTTTTTGAAATACCCGTCTTGTGTCAATGTTCCTGCTGGAATAATTTCTTGCAACACCAATGTATCTCCATTTTTTGTAGCACTTGGAATGGTATAAGTAATAATAATTTTTTCTTTTATTTCACTAAAAATTTCTAATTCAATAAACCCAGACTCTACCACTACATAATTCAACTCCACTCCATTATTAACATTCAACGTTTTTTCCTCGTCATTACTAAAGAATGTACTACCAGGGGTAGCAAGAGAATTAAAAGGAACTATATAAACTTCGGTAATCGTTGTATCGGGTATTTTAATCAACGAATCCATATCAACATCAAAAATATTGGTTTGATATACTAACTTTAATGTAGTGTCTGCATTAGTTTGAATTACAGAATCAGGAAGTAAATCATTTAATGTTAATGTCGTTTTAATTAATGGTGCTAATAAATCAACATCCCAATTAGGTCGCTCAAAATCCTTTCTGCATGAAAATAGTACAAAAACGATAAAAGAAAAAGACAGTATTTTTTTAAACCTCAACATTTTACGTAAAATTAATCATTTTGAACCATAAGGCTCATACAAATCCATAAACGGTATGCAATAAATACTATATTCTATTGTTACCTTTGCATAAATGAAAACTCTTTTAAGCCTAATCTTTATTGTTCTCTCCATTCCAGTAATTGCTGGTGGTCCTTGGCTTACAAAGAAAAAATCTGGTTTTTTTCAATTACAAGGTACTTTGCCAATTGGAAGTTATAACAAGTTATTTTTAGAAAATAACCAAGATTTAGACTTAAATAGGAATGCATTAGATTATACCTTCCAGTCCTATTTAGAATATGGAATTACCGATAAATTTAACTTGATAACAGGTTTACCTTACAAATACATCTCTACTGGAAATGCTCAAAACAACTTAACCAACCCAAACCTCTTACCTGAAGGAAGTTTAAGTGGATTAGGTAACTATAAGCTAGCTTTTAAATACAGAATTTCTGATAAAAAATTAAAAGCAGCTATATCTATTCAATCTAGCTTTAATACAATTAGTAAAGACTTAGATAAGGGATTAATTACTGGATATGCTTCTAATTCTTTTGGATTATATACTCATATTGGAAAAAGTTTCTCAAAAGGAAAAACCTATTCTTTCATTGAGGGAGGCATTAACCTAGCCTCTCATAACTTTAGTGATTATTATGAAATCCATTACGAATTAGGTTATCAAATCAAGCCTTCTTTTTGGAGTGTATTAACGTTAGATTTAAAAGAATCCTTAAAAGGAGGTTCATTTAAAAATGAAAATTTAAGGCAAACTGGATTTTATACCAACAACCAAGAATACTTTGCTTACGGAATAAAATTAGCTTATGAATTAAAAAATAA
>JAJCYN010000238.1 GCA_029262915.1 Flavobacteriales bacterium | reverse complement strand
TGCATCTTGTATTACTTTTAATATTACAGCTTCAGATCAATATTTAGCAATAGTAGTACCAGGAAGAATGTTTGCTGAGGAATACAAGGAAAGAGGCTTACACCCTAAAGTATTGAGTAGAACTTTAGAAGATTCAGGAACGGTAACTTCTGCATTAATTCCTTGGAACACCTGTGGAGCGTATCACTCTGGAGTATTAGGTATTGCTACAGGAGAATACGCAATGTATTGTTTTTTTAACATAATAAGTCCAATTATGACAATGGTTTTTGGATTTTTAGGCATAAAAATTGCTAAACTTACTAAAACAAAAATCCAAGAATAAGTTATTCTTAGAATGAAGAGAGTTTATTTAATCATATTAATTACAATCATATCAATGTTCCAAGCATTGGCTCAAAAGCCTAACACCTTTATTCCTGATGCAGTTGTAGATGAAAAATATGGGATAACAATGTATGAGAAATTAAATATAATGTTGGGGGGTGATACGGTGCGTAATGGTCCAAATGGCTATGCTGCAAATGGTTATATGGAAGATTTTTACACAACTGGACAATTATTACACAAAGGGTTTTATGTGGATGGACAATTAAAAGTTTATAAAAATTATTATCCTAATGGTACTGTAGAACGTAATTTTAGAATGGTCGATCTGAAAAAAAGCAAAATGGATATTTATTATAAGGATGGTACAACAAAATCTAAAATTGTTTATATTGAAAGTGAGGCATTAAAATGGGAGGACTACTATCCTAATGGAACATTAGAGTTTATTGAAGCCTATGATAAAAATTTTCAATATTACGTAGAAAAAGCAAATTATTATGAGAACGGAAGTCCTGAAAATACGCTCGTATTGGAGAATAAAAAAAAATTACTCTACACTCAAACCTATTTTCACGCCAACGGTCAAGTAAAAGAGTTAGGTCAAATGAAATATGATAAAGCAATGTTTGATTACCAAAATATTGGCATTTGGAAAAAATTTGATGAAAATGGTAAACCTATAAAAGAAATAAAATACGCAAGCGGTCAAATACAAAGTGAAAAAGACTTGTAACCTATTTCTTCCTTTTCGTATTTATTAGTAATACTGGTAGCAAAAACAAATCTGTGACCACTGCTACAAATAAAATTAAACTAACGTACACTCCAATTAAGTAAGTGCTTTTAAAGTCTGATAGGATTAAGGAAATAAATCCGCCACATAGTATTAATGTAGTCAATACAATTGCTTTTCCTGTGGATAAGTAAGTTCTCTTTATACTATACATTAATGATTTTCCTTTGTTTTGTTCTATTTTAAATTTACTTAAAAAATGGATAGTATCATCAACAGCAATACCAAAAGCAATGGTAAAAATAATGGAAGTTGACATATTAATATCTGTTCCTAAAAACCCCATTAAACCACCAATAAAAGCCAAAGGAATTACATTTGGAATAATTGATAAAAATGCCATTTTTATTGACCTAAATATAATACCTATTAATAATGCAATTAATAGAAAAGCGATGCTCAAACCCGTTATCATATTCGTTGCTAAAAATTCATTGTTTTTGTCCACTAATAATGCCGTTCCAGTCATCTTATAACCAATTAGGCTAGTATCTATTTCTGATTGAAAGAATTGCTCAAACCTAGTGTTTATTTCTTTTACTTTTTTACTGCCTATATCGTCCATTTTCCCAGTAAAACGACAAACAGAATTCTCTTCATTTATAAAATGATTAAGTTTATTTTTTAGCTTTGTTCGTTTTATTTTTTTGAGTATTGATTCATACTTAGATTTTTTATTTGGAATTTTATAGTACTCAGAGCTTCCTCCATTTACAGCTTTGTTGACTGATTTAATAATACTAACAGGAGATAAAATAAATCCAGCTTCATAGTCATCATACAAATAATTTTCAATTTTATCCATTTCTTGTATTATCTTATAATCAAAAATAGAACCTGATTTTTTAGTATAAATAGCCATTTCGAAAGGTCGAATACCTGAATAATTATTTTCAAAAAATCTAAAATCTTGTTGTAATGGATTATCTTCAGATAAGTCTTCCAAAAGTTTATAATCCACTTCTAATTGAAAAATGCCAATAATAGATACTATTAATATAATGATATAACTAATAACAATTTTTCCTTGATTTTTAATAACAAACAAGAAACTTTTTGATAATACTCTATTCCAAAATAATTCTTTAAAGTTGGTCTTTGATATTTTAGGTTTTCTTAATAAAGACATCGTTGCAGGTAAAAATGTAATGGCAATAATAAATGCAAGGATTACTCCAATTGCCGAATACATTCCAAAATCTTGCATTGGTTTTATGGGAAGCATCATTAAGCTAATAAAACCAACTGCAGTAGTTAATGAAGTAAAAAAAGTGGCCATTCCTACTTCCTTAAAAGTAACTTTTATGGCATTTATTTTTTGCTGTCCAGCACGTAATTCTTCAATATACCTATTTAAAATATGTATGGCATCTGACATTCCTACAACAAACAAAATTGTGGGCAGTAAGGTTGACATAATATCTAACAATTTACTTGAAAGCTGTATAATTCCTAGCACGCCAACTATTGCAATAAGTACTGTAACTAAAGGAACAATAATACCATAAGCCGATCTAAAACTAATGAACAGAAAAGTGATAATTAGTAGAATGGAAATAGATAAAAAGAGAACGAGTTCAAACTTCATTTTGTTTAAGTAGGTTTTTTGTCCTCGAATTTTTCCAGCATAGTGAATCTCTTTAAAATTATATTTTAAAATCAGATGCTCAATATCAGTTA
>JAJCYN010000237.1 GCA_029262915.1 Flavobacteriales bacterium | reverse complement strand
CCAACCTCCTTAGGAATTCCTTTTTCTGAAAAAATTACATCTATTACATCTGGAAACTGGGAACTTCCTTCAACTTGGGATTGTAATTGTATTCCTCAATTTTACAATAGTCCTATTATAGATACTTTTCATACTGTCTCTATTACTTTTGGAACAGAAATACATAATATTTTTATTTACGGAGTTTTAGATGCTTCTCCATTAATTGGTACAATTAATATTAATGGTCATTGGAATAACAATAATTCTTTTATTGAAGGGGTCTCCTCATTAAATTTTAAGGGGGAAATTGCTCAAAAAATTAAGGGGAATACAAATTTTTATGAGTTATCAATAAACAATGTTAATGGGGTTTCCATTACTTCAGGGAATATTAACATCATTAAAACATTGTACTTAACTACAGGGAATTTATCCACAAATAATTCTCTTACATTAATATCTAATGCAAGTGGCACAGCGAATGTTGCAGAAATTACAGGAGGAAGTATTTCCGGAGACATTATAATGCAGCGATATATTAATGCTGGAGCTACTAATTGGAGATTTATTACAAGTCCTATAAGTGGCTCAACTATTACCGATTTAAATGATGATTTTATTACTAGTGGATTTACTGGATCTAATTTTCCATTATGGCCAACAGCAGCAAATCCTTGGGCTTCTATCTACTTTTATGATGAAACTCAACCAGGAGTCCAAGATAGTGGATTTATAGCAGCAACTAATGTAAGTAACCCTATTGCAGTTGGTGAAGGCCTTTGGATTTGGAGTGGCGATACCATTACTGGGACTCAACCTTTTACCATTGACGTTCAAGGCACACCAAATATGGGTAACATTAACTTGCCATTAAGCTACACTAACTCAGGGTTCCCAGCCGATGATGGTTGGAATATGGTTGGCAACCCTTACCCATCTACTATGAATTGGGATGCTGCATCTATTTCTAAAACTGGAATTAACAATGCTATTTATATATGGAACCCTAATGCACAACAATTTGCAAGTTACATTGGAGGCTTGGGAACTAACGGAGGTTCTAATAATATTGCATCGTCTCAGGCATTTTGGTTACAGGCATCCTCTGCTACAGCAAACGTTCAAGTTACCGAAGCAAGTAAAACTAATATTGATGGGTCCTTTCTTAAACAAGTTTCTGGCGTAAATCCACTTACAATAAATGTTCAAAATGGTTCCGGTACAGACCAAACCATTATTAATTTTGAAGCAAACGCTACCAATAATTTTGACGCTTCTTTTGATGCTTTAAAAATGGTTTCAGTAAATCCAAATTTACCAAACATCTCATCAATAATGCAAACTAATACATCTACAGAGTACTCAATTAACCAGTTTCCTGAGCAGGAAATTAATATTTTTATTAAAATAACTAGTGGCGTTTCTGGTTTACACAACATTAATATTACTGGAACAAATAACTTTAGCAGAAACTCATGTCTTCTATTAGAAGATCTATTTACAGGAACAATTTATGATTTAAATGTAACATCTTCTTTTACTTCTTTTATTTATGACACCACTTCATCTCCAAGATTTTTACTAAAATTTGGTGCTCCAAAACTTGTATCAAGTTCTAATGTTTCTTGTTTTGGAAATTTTGATGGAACAATAAAGTATGAAAAAATCTCAGCGAATACTTTTGATGTGATTTGGAAAAACAGTTTAGGTAATACCATTGCGAATAACACAAATATTACTGTAGCCGACTCTATCAATAATCTTAGTGCCGATGTATATACAATAGAAACAACAGATCTTACTTGTGGAAACACTATAGATACTGTAATTATTACTGAACCCAACCAAATTGTAGCTCAGTTCACTTCTGACAAAGATACCGTAGATCTTGCTAATGGGAGTATTGTTAACTTCACCAATATTTCTAGTAATGGGATTGCTTATTTTTGGGATTTTGGTGATGGAACAAATTCATCTTTGACATCACCTTCTCACCAGTATACACAAACAGGAAATTACATTGTTACCTTAGATGCTTTACAAACTACAATTTGTTTTGAAAGTTATATGAAAAACATCACTGTAATTGGAACAACAACTTCAATAGATAATATACATGCCTCTAATCAATCTAAAGCATGGATTAATGGTAACAACCTCATTATTGAAGGTTATGATATTAATAATGTTGAGATACGAAACATTATTGGTCAATTACTAATTAAGTTAACTGACAAGAAAGATCACCAGATTGTCAATCTTGAAAAACTAAACAGTCAAACATTGATTGTTAATATTATTAGAAAAAATCAAACTTCATCTACTAAGGTAAGTTATATTAAGAATTAAAATAATTAGTTCTAAATATTTACCTTTAGAGAATGAAATATACTTTAATCATACTTGTTTTTTTTATGGCACCTAATCTTTTAGCACAAAAAGATGGAGATTGGATAAAGAAAAATTCTGAAGGAACTGTTATTGAAAAGGGGATTTATGAGAGTAAAAAGAAAATCGGTGAGTGGAATTATTATTACGATGATGGTATAATTTCTATGAAAGCAACTTACTTTAACGGAATTCTAAATGGTGAATGTTTAAGGTATGATTTAAAGGGGAATGTGATTGCTGATTTACATTATATGGATGGAAAAATTACTGGTGAGCAAACTTACTATTATCCTAATGGTAGCATGCTATCGAAAGGAGAAATGATAAGCGGAAAAGAAAACGGTGCCTGGAAATTCTACAATCCAAATGGAGAATTAGCAGGATATGTCAGATACCAAAACGGTGTTCAAGTAAATGAACTATCTAAAACAAAGTAAATTTTATTTTATAATCAATTTCTGGCTATACATTTGATTTTCTGATGATGCTGTAATTAAATAGATTCCAGCAGGAATTTCCTTTTCTATAGGAACTCCTATTAGCTTTCCATCTTCAATATTTACAATCACTTTAGAATAAAACTCCTTTCCTTTAATGTCTCTTAACACCACCAATAATTCCGACTCAAAGATATCCTTAAACTCAATATTTAGTGTTTCTCCAACAGAAATAGGACTTGGAAATAAGTTAATATTGCCTCCAACAGTACTCACTTCATACCTAACAGGGACAATATTAGAGTAAGTGTATTCTCCATTAAAATCTGTTTGTTTTAACCTATAATACGATATTCCAACTATGGGTTCATAATCAGTTTCAAAATACTCTAATAGTTGATTACTATTTCCTGCACCATTCGTTGTTATAACCTCTTCCCAAATTTTTGCATCGGTACTTCTTTCTATAGTAAAAAAGTCATTATTTATTTCTGAAGCGGTAATCCATCTCAAATCAACTCTATCTTCATTAATATTGGCTTCAAAACTTACTAATTCAATTGGTAATACTGGAACTATTGTTGGATTTAATCCTTGAGCATATAAATCTGTATTTCCTGTAACTGTTTTATTTCTATCATCTTGCCAAACAGTAATCCAATCTGTCACACCACTTCGAAATACAAACGGTTTCTTTTGAACATCGGTGGCTGTACTAACTGCAATTCCATTTACTGCTCCAAGCATTACTCCACTTGAATCAATAACTTGTAAATATATGTCTTCAGTGGCTACAGTCCTTGAATCTTCCCAAACTACTAAGGTTTTACCATTATTTCCTTCCGTAATATCAGGACTTTTTTGTATATTAAATGCGTTACTTACTACATTCCCATTCAAAGTCCACAATACAGTACCAATGCTACTTACTCTTTGAGCATAAATATCCTCAGTTCCTCCTCTTTTATCTTCCCAAGCTATTATTGCACCTCCCATAGGATCACTAGATATAACTGGTTTTTTTTGCTTATTTGCTGCATTACAAATTAACACACCATTAGTTGTCCATTGAACAACTCCTGCAGAGTTTACTTTTTGCACATAAATATCTTCTGTTGCTCCCCTTTTATCACTCCAAGTAATTATAGCACCATTTCCACCATCTGTTATGATTTTCGGGTCTTTCTGATCATTGGCAGCATTTGATATAACTACACCATTTGCTGTCCATTGAACAACTCCTGCAGAATTTATTCTTTGAGAATAAACATCTACTCCTGTCCTTTCATCTTCCCAAGTAACAATAGCCCCTCCCCATCCTTCAGCATGTATATGAATTTTTATTTGTTTACCAACAGCATTACTTATAATTACACCATTTACTGTCCATTGAACAACTGCGGTATAATTTATTCGTTGTGCATAAATATCTTATGT